>SLFT01000356.1 GCA_007124105.1 Candidatus Hydrogenedentota bacterium
AGCTGCGCGAGTGGCTGGCCCGTTTTTTCGTGGACGATGCCGGGGACGACGCGCTGCAACGCATCACGCCCCGTGACGGCAGGCCATTGCGCGGTCTGGTTGCCCCGCACATAGATTTCGACCGTGGCGGCAATGTGTATGGGGCGGCATACCAACATCTTTACGCCTCGGGCAAGCCCGACCTGGTTATCCTGTTTGGCGTGGCCCATTTTGGCGCGGAAACGCCGCTGGTATTGACGCGCAAGGATTTTGAAACGCCGTTGGGGACGTTGCGCACCGACCACGACGTGGTTGCGCAATTGGAGAAGGTCTGCCCCTGGGACCCCTACGCCGCCGAAATGGCGCATCGCATGGAGCATTCCCTGGAGTTTCAGGCTGTGATGCTGGCCTATCTGTATGGAACAGACCTGCCTATTGTGCCCATATTGTGCGCATTTCCGGGCGCTGATGGCGAAGAAGGGGACGCGGAGAAAGAGGCCATTGGCGTCTTCCTGGACGCCTGCGGCGCGATAGTACGCGACGAAGGACGCAACAGCACGGTTATCGCCGCTGCCGACCTCGCCCATGTAGGCCGACGGTTCGGCGACGACCTTGATATTTCCGAAGCGATTGTGGCCGACGTGCGCCAGCGCGACATGGACGCTCTGGAGCATGTGAAGGCGGTCGCCCCTGAAAAATTTTATGACGCGATTATGGAAGACAACAATGCGCGGCACGTGTGCGGCTTGGGCAGCATTTACGCAACACTGAAAACTCTTGAAGGTACGGTTGCTTCAGGGGAAATGATAAAGTACGACTATGCGCCGGACCCAATGGGCGGCATTGTGTCTTTTGCCGCGCTGGCCTTGGAATAAAGGCGGTACGGCGCAAAAAATAAGTATGGTATACTGTGCCCAAGGAGATACAGTCATGACACAAGATGGAGAACGCTCGATGCTGAAAGACCGAATGATTCGCATTCGCCTCAACAAATCTTATCAACAACAACGCCCCCTGTCCTATGTGGGGAAATGCACGGGGTTCAACAATTATTGGGTGGTGGTGGATGGCCGCAGCATCATGGTGGCGCGGTCGCAGCCCAGCGGCGCGCAAGTGGACGCCAAGCCAAGCATTCACGTGGTGCCCCGCAACAACATCGAATCCATCCGGGTGTTGCCCGACGATTTCGACGTTAATAATATCCAGATCAGCACAGAGGGGCAACAGCTCGTGATCACCGTGAAAAACAGTCAACCCTGTTTCATCGGCGAAATCGGCGAAGGATAATGCCCGCGGGTTTATTTTTGGCGGACGATGCATCCTGTATGGCAGATAATATCTTGTTAGTCGCCGCCATAGACAACGCGATCATCCAAGAGCGTTGTCCGGTAGACCGTGCATTGCTGCGGTAGGTTGAAAGTTTGGGATTAACGCGCGATTTTGTGTGCGCAAGTTATCTTTGTCCTTTTATTTTCGCGGGAATGACGGTGAGAGGCCGATTACAGTGGTCAGAGGCGTTACTGACATTCGGCTAAAATGTTGCGTTGGTTTTGGTGTTCAATGATATCCCGCGCAGAGAATCATTTTGAAAGAAGGACTTATTTATGCCCCCTGATCGTTTTACATTGGGTCTTGTGCAAATGGCCATGGACGACAATAGCGACGCCAACCGAAGTCACGCGCTGGACATGGTTGCGCAAGCCGCGCAGCAGGGCGCGCAGGTTGTTTGTTTGCCGGAGTTGTTTGCGTCGCGGTATTTTTGCCAACGAGAAGATGCCGCCGCGTTTGACCATGCCGAGTCGTTTGATGGGCGCACAATGCGTACTTGCGGCGCGTGTGCCGAAAAATATGGCATCGTACTTGTTGTACCGTTTTTCGAGCGCCGCGCGCCCGGCCTATACCACAACAGTGTCGCTGTATTTGACGCGGACGGTGTTTGTCTGGGACACTACCGGAAAATGCATATTCCGGACGACCCCGCCTATTATGAGAAATTTTATTTTACGCCGGGCGACCTGGGTTTTCAATCCTTCAGCACCCGTTTCGGCGCCATTGCGCCGCTCATTTGCTGGGACCAATGGTATCCCGAGGCGGCGCGGCTTGCGGTCCTGCGCGGCGCATCGGCGCTGCTTTATCCCACGGCTATCGGATGGCATCCTCATGAGAAGGCGGCTTACGGTCCCGCGCAATTTGATGCCTGGCAGACAGTGCAGCGAGGACATGCAGTCGCCAATGGCGTGTACGTGGCCGCAGCCAACCGGGTGGGATTGGAGCCATGCGACGGCCAGCCGGGTATTGAATTCTGGGGCGCGTCGTTCATTGCCGATCCGCAAGGCGTACTTCTTGCTCAGGCGTCGCACGACAAAGAGGAAATCGTGCTCGCAGAGGTGGACCTGGCGCATCTCGAAACGATACGTCGTAACTGGCCCTTCTTGCGCGACCGACGGATAGACGCTTATCAGGGCATTACCGAGCGATTTTTGGACGCTCCAGCCAAAACAGCGCCGGACGCCATGTCATGACTGTCGCTAAGTCCGGCGCTGAAAAGGAAATGGTGCGGCTGCCTGCCGAGTGGGAGCCGCATAAGGCAACACATCTGGCCTGGCCCGCAACCTGGCGGGATTGGCCGGGAAAATTCAACGCCGCGCGTTGGGCATTCGTTGAGTTTGCCCGTCACATCGCGGAAGTTGAAATGGTGCGTCTGGCTGTCAATGATGAACGAGATGAAAAGACGGCGCGGCGCATGCTCTCGGATGCCCATGTGAACATGGATAACCTTCTCTTCCATCGGTTCCCGCTGGACCGCGGCTGGATGCGCGACATCTCGCCCTGTTTCGTCTATGATGCGCGAGGGCGGCGACGCTGTGTACGGTTCCGTTTTAACGGATGGGCGAAATATGACAACCACAAACGGGATGCGCGCTGGGCCTCGGAAATCGCAACAGCCTTACGGCTGCCCAATGTGGAAGCGAGTCACGCCGGAAACGCCGTTATACTTGAAGGCGGCGCGCTGGACTGCAACGGCAGGGGCGCCCTGCTTACCACCGAGGAGTGTCTGTTGGACCAACAATGCCAGACGCGAAACCCCGGCTTGACAAAAAAAGACTATGAAGCCTGTTTCCGTAAATACCTGGGCATTACCCAGGTTATCTGGTTAAACAAAGGGATATGCGGCGACGATACGCACGGACACGTGGACGATATTTGTCGTTTTGTTGCGCCGGATACCGTGGTTTGCTGTTATGAACAAAACGCCCGCGCCCATAACTACGCCGCACTGGCCGAAAACATGGAGCGGCTTCAAGGCGCGCGCCTCGAAAGCGGACAAAGAATCAAGTACGTACCCCTGCCCATGCCGGCGCCGTTGCATTTTCGAGGGGTGCTGTTGCCAGCCAGTTACGCCAATTTCTATATCCTCAACGGCATTGTGGTGGTTCCCACCTTCAACGACTCCAATGACCGGGAGGCCCTGGGCATACTCGCAGAAGTATTCCCCAAGCGCCGCGTTATTGGCATTCATGCCGTCGATCTTGTCTGGGGGTTTGGCACACTCCATTGCCTGTCTCATGAAGAGCCCGCATAACGGGAAGTGTCCAGGAATATACATGCCCCGCAGCGCTTCAGAGGCGTAGAAGCCATCTGCTGCGGTGTGCGTGGTTATGAAACCGTTGTCAAAGGCGTCTTCTTGCTCCTCGATCTTCCGACGTGATTGCGGCATCCAATTCCGGCAATTCCACGGCGGCGATGGCTTCGGCGGCCTGTTGCACGAGTCTTGCCAACGCTTTGTTCATGGCGGCGGCGAAGGCGGCAGCGTCATCGCCCTGTATGGGCTCGGTCTCGTAAAGAGTTTCGGCCCACAGGCCGCCCGGATCGCGTGAGGGCCGCAGTTCGATACGCACCTCCAGTTCCGCTGTGGCAGGCGTCTGCGCCCTATTTTCATGAAACATGCGCAATTCACCGGTAAGAAGCAAGTCCGGTCGGGCCATGTCGGCGGCATTGCCAACATCCTTGAAGCGGTTTGCGGCAACGAGCGCGTCAGTTAACGCCCGTGTGACGGTATTGGCCGGGGGTTCGGCCCATTCGTCTCGGACGCGATGTCCGAGTTGTCTTTCACCATTGAGGAAGGTCATGGGCAGGGCGTACGGCCGCGCGGCAAACAAGGGCCTGACGCCGAGTGTTACATCAACAGCTTCCACGGCCGTCACGTGTATCTCGGGGTGCAGCGCATACAGGCGTGTTCGTTCGATATCACGCGTGGCCAAACAGCCGGCTGTGAACGCCAGCGCGACAATGCAACAGACGCAACAGAGGCGTTGACTTCTGTCGCGCCGCTTGTTGTGTTTCATCTTGTCATCTCCTCATTATTCTCGCACACGTCCAGGACCGCGCAACAGGGAGGAAGGGTCGTCCTTCAAATTGTTCACAAAAATACGTATGCTGTCAAAAGCGTCTTGCATTTCAAGCATTGTTCTACGCAAGGTATATTCTACATTGTCGGCTTGGTGGATAACGTCTGCCGCCACAACATCCATGTTGGCCACTGTTTCGTCTACTTGTCCGGCCACGGCGGTTACCTGCTCGAGCAAGTCGCTGAACTGTTGCTGGATTTGTTCAACATCCAGTTGTTCCGCTCGCTCGATGGAGACGTCAATGAGTTGCCCGAGCTTGCCGGTTAACTGTTTCAAGTCGCTGCTGTGGTCTTCAATGGCGGCAACCAGATTGTCCGCGTGTTTGCGCGCGTCTTTTACCGCGTCGGTGGCCTCCTGCACCAGGGCGCTTGTGTCATCCACAAAAGTGTCCCCCTTGGCAAGCAGGTCGCGCGCGTGATGTACAATATCGCTGACGGCGGTCTCATCAAGATTCGCCAGTTGTCCCGTAATAGTGTCCATGACATCAGTCATTTGCTCGAGTATGGTGGACAGCTGCGCGCTGAAGGCTTCAATGGTGCTGGGTTTTGTTGGAATCCTGGCCTTTGCGGGCAGTTGAGGCTGATCAGGATCGCCGCCGCTCAGTGATACGGCCATGGTACCCGCCGCGATGCTGTAAATCACCAGTTGTCCCTCGACACCTCTATGCAGTGTAACTTTCCCTGGATCAATAATAATCCCCACATGCGCCAACTGCCCGTCGGTAACATATATCTCACCCACTTTTCCAACAGGTACGCCAAGATACTCGACCAGCCCGCCTTCGTTCAGGCCCAGTATGGACTCGTTGAATTCAAGCCAGTATTCCACGCCGGGGTCCTGGTAAATGCCGGTAATGACCAGCGTGGCAATGGTCATGAACGATATACAGGCCGCCAGAAAAACGCTGACCTTGAATTTCTGTTTTTTTGTTGCCACCGTATTGGTTCCTCAGGTGTCGTATTTTCGGTGTAGCCCGCTTTTTCTCGACTTGTCCGTTTGTTGTTTATGAACGCTGCCAAGTATGTTTATAAGTGGGCAGGCGCTATATTCTATCCTAAATTACCCTGTGTTATGTATTCATCCGGTTTTCGATCAAAGAACTGGCGTACCCGTTCGATGGGTGATTGCATGATCTCCTCAAGGGTGCCGCAGAACAGCACATTGCCATTATCAAGCATCAATACGCGATCAGCGGCCACGCGGATGGACTCCAGTTCATGGGTCACAATGACAAAGGTGGTGGCCAGCATGCGCTTCAACTTAAGGATCATATCGTCTAATCCCGCGGCCATGATCGGGTCAAGTCCTGCGGATGGTTCGTCGAAATAAACCAGGGTTGGGTCAAGCGCAATAGCCCGCGCGAGTCCCGCGCGCTTGCGCATACCACCAGATAATTCACCCGGCATCAGGTATTGCGCGCCCGCCAATCCGACCAGGCTCAACTTGAACCGTACCAGGTCGTCAATCAATGCCTTGTCCACGTTCCCGTATTCGCGCATGGGCATCGCTACGTTTTCGCCGACGGTCATGGAATTGAACAGGCCGCTGGATTGAAACGCGATGCCGATGCTGTGCTGCATCTCGGTGAGTTCATCCGCGTCCATGACGGAAACATTCCTGTCCTCGAACAGTATCTCGCCGCTCGTGGGACGCATCAAGCCGCATAAATGCTTGAGCAATGTGCTTTTGCCGCAGCCGCTGCCGCCGACGATCATGAAGATTTCACCGCGCTTGACTTCAAACGACACGCCGTCGAGCACTTTGAAGTCGCCGTAATGAGCGACAAGGTCTGTTACTTTTATGATTGCGTCATCCATGTCGGAGTTTACCCAAGAATATAATAGAATATCGCCGCAAATATAATGTCAATGCAAATCAGCGTGAAGATATCCATGACAACAGCGCGCGTAGTCATCAGCCCGACGCCGCGCGATCCGCCGGTGACGCGCAAGCCGTTGTGGCAACCTATAAGCGCGATTGCAATGGCGAAAAAGAAGGTTTTCAACATCCCCTGCATGATATCTCCCAT
>SLFT01000167.1 GCA_007124105.1 Candidatus Hydrogenedentota bacterium
GTAGCGGAACCCAACCCCCTGTACACGTCCTGAAATAACGACATACAATCCGTCAGTTACCGAATTCTTCACGGTACAACAACAACCTTTCACGGAAGCCAGGCTTCGCCAGGGCAATGACTGTCTGACAAGCGCCGAAAGCGAACTCATTGTCAATGGTCTCAACGCCCGGCTGCAATAGCGTTATCAGGCGTGGATTGCCCAATTCAACCATCAACTCAAATACTGTATTGAATACCTCAGGTTCTTCCTGGCGCAACAAATCCTGAAAAACGGCCATGGCGGAGGGGTCGCCGCCCTCGAGTAATGCCTGCGCATTACGCGCGCGATAGCGCAGATTGGCTATTGTCGGATCTTCGCGACGGGTCAACCGATTTCGCAGAAATTCCGTGGCGTCCCAATTACCCTCGCTAGCAAGCACCAGCGCGACTTCCGGCGCCAGAGTAGGATAACTCTCGAAGATATATTGCAATTCGTCCATGCCCATGGGGTCGCCGACATCGTGCAGGATACGTACAATTCTGAAACGCATTATGCCTTCGGCTTCAAGCAGCTTGAATTTGAGCTGCTCAATCACAGCGTCATCGGCCAGCTTCTTCAGCGCAAATATGGCAGCCTCGCCCTTCTGCTCATTCAGTTCCTTGAGCATGTCCATTACTGTGGGCACAATCTGCCTTTGCCCCAGTCGCGCCAGGGCGCGCGTTGCGGGCGCGGACAGCTGCACCGCCCTGTCCTGAAACATGATGTTAAGATGTTCCAATCCCTCCTCGAATTCAGTGAGTCCGGCAAGACTTGCGGCCATGGCGCGCGCGTTACGATTTCCACTCTCCAACCCTTGTCGCAGCAGGGTGTCGCTGATAGCGTCGCCCGCGAGATACAGGGCGCCGGTCGCTTCCAGCTGCGTGATGATGTCGTTTGACTCGGCAAGCTGGCGCAAGTAGTTGTTCGCTTCTTCATCGCCCGCAAGCGTCAGACAAACGGCAGCCTGAATACGGAGTTGTTGGTTGTTTGCGGCTGCGTTAAATATGTCGCGCAGCCGCATCCAGGCGCGGTCTACAACGCGTTGATGCTCGGCGCGCAACATCTGGGCGTCTATTTCCGACCTGTGCCGCCTTTCTATAAGGCCTTCCTGCAAAGTGATGGATTCGATAGCGTCGCCAAGATAGGGGATGGTGTCGTTGTCGCTTGTGCGTACGATAATCCGGTCAGAATGCACCTCCACCAGCTGCAGGTTGGTATCGCGCGCGCCCGACTCACTGAAGGTAACGGTTATCAGCGTTGATGTTCCCGCTATGTCCGCAAGGGAAACCGGCCGCTCGGCGCCCAGTATCGGGATGTCCAGGTCTGCATGCGCAACCGTAAACTGCAGCGCCATCGAAAGCGCCATTGCGAAAAATTGTGCTCTACTCATCATTTTTACTCCTAATGTTATGTAGTACATGCGAGCGTCGCACGTGTTTCATGCGACGCGGAAATTGGCCGCTATATGTCGTGCGCACGACATTTTGTTTTGGCGTCGGCATCCACATAAGCCGTTTAAATGGAGGGGGCAAAAACCACTCCAGGGACGCACTCATTCGGTCGTTGTTCTACCTGAAAAGTTACGGGAAGGGCCGGGCGTTACCTCGACTCTTACATCACCGGATTCCTGTTCGCGCAACATGCGATCAATGGCGCTTTCCGCGTCCGGGCCGCCAGTGCCAAAACGCGTCAACACCAGTTCGCCGGCGGCGCTTACCATTTTGACAATCCCCATGGGCCGCACATCGTCGTTCGCCCAGACCTTGGTTGTGTGGTCGCCTCTGTTGACACTGAAATACTCTGTTTCCAGAGCACCGGCGGGCGTTGTGACTGTTTCCGTGCCCAACGCCTCACGTACTGCGGCCTCTTCTTCGCTGTCGTCTTCGCCCAAAATATCCGGGGGCAACGTGGCGATAGGTTGCGTACCGTCTTTCACCATGATCTCATGTACATTGGCGGGGTCGGTCGCGGGACCGGTGAGCAACATACGGTAAATGATAGGAAAGCCAACCGCAGGCATCACTTCAGTCTCCAGGTAATAGCCCGTCTTCCCCGCCACCTGCTTCTTACCAACAATCGCCTGGCGCATATACAGTTTTTGGTCCGTTTCAGCATCTATTAACTCGTACCAGGCGAACACGCCCACTTCAGGATTGATCAACTTGCCGGACATGACGTCTGAAAAGATATCCTGGCCGACAGCCACGCCCGTCGCAAGAAAAACAACGGCCGCAAATACACACATACGCATCGCATAATCTCCTTTTGGCAACGTACAGTTTCACTTCAACCATGCGCTCATAGTAACATAAACGTTCCCGTCAAGGCATCAGTAAACACAGAGACACGCGCCAGCCCCGAAAATTAACGATTTCACCCACGCTTGCCCGGTGGGGTTTTCGATATGGTAGAATAGGCAACGTTTATTCCCACGGTCAACCAGAATCTTTATCGCCTGGCGCAACATGTCAAAGCGACGAAACCCGCGCACTGCGTCAGGATACTGTTTTGACTGCAACCCGAATTCAGAATGTCCAAGAGGAGCAACAATGAACAAAACAACGGTACGCGCCGGTATTGTGGGCGCAGGGTTCTCCGCCCGTTTTCATTATGAGGCGCTTCGGCGTGTGTACGGCGTAAACGTTGATGTCCAGGGCGTTTTTGCGCTGGACCACGAACAGGCAACCGCGTATGCCGCCGAGCGCGATATCCGCTGCTACGACTCACTGGATGCATTGCTGGATAACGCGGATGTGGTGCATTGCTGTGTTTTGGTAGCGGGCCACGAAGAGATTGCCGTGGCCGCTCTTGAGCGGGATAAATTCGTCATTGTTGAAAAACCGCTCACCGGTTATTGCGGCGACGGTTCGGAATCATTCCACGGCGATACCTTTCCCAAGCAGGACGCCCTGGACCATGGGCTGGCAAGCGTGGAACGCATGCTCGCGGCAGAAGCAAAGAGTAAAGGACGCATCCTGTACGCCGAAAACTGGGTATACGCGCCCTCGATACAACGGGAACGCGAGATTCTCGAAAAGACCGGCGCGCAGATTCTCTGGATACACGCCGAGGAAGCGCATTCAGGGTCGCATAACCCCACTTACGCCTATTGGAAATACTCGGGCGGCGGCGTACTGATCGGCAAGGGCTGTCATCCGCTGACCGCCGCGCTCTATCTCAAACGCGTCGAAGGGCGCGCCCGCGACGGGAACCCGATCCGGCCGAAGGCCGTGTCAGCGCGAACCCATGCGTTGACGCGCCTGCCCAACTTTCGCGATGAGGGGCATATCAGGCGCGACTATTACGACATAGACGACTTTTCGATGATACACATCGTATTCGAAGACAACACCATCGCCACTGTTTTCGCGTCGGACATTATCATGGGCGGCATCCATAACTGGCTCGAGGTGGCTGCAAACAACCACCGCACAATCTGCAATATAAACCCGAACACAGCCATGCAGACGTATAATCCTCGGGAAGAGAATTTTGCGGACATTTATACGGTCGAAAAAATTGAAACCCGCCAGGGTTGGACCAACATGCCGCCAGACGAAGACTGGTTCACCGGGTATCCCCAAGAGATTGAGGCATTCTATCGCACGGCGGCCTATGGCGATCCGGTGGAAAGCGACAGCTTTCTTGCCGCCGATTCTATTTCCGCGATTTACAGCGCTTATCTATCCGCCGAACGCAACGGCGCCGAGGTCGCGGTGCGTACCTTTGGCGCAAACGATGCTGGGAGCAAACCATCATGACAAACGAGCAATGGCAACGCCTGTTGGCGCTGCTTGGCGGACAAACGATTGACCCGCTGCCCGCCGCCTTTATCATTGACAGCCCGTGGCTGCCCAAATGGGCCGGCATGACCATTATGGATTATTACGCCAGCGAAACGAAATGGTTCGAGGCGAATATGCGCGTCATCGAGACCTTCCCAGACCTATGGTTTCTGCCGGGATTCTGGTCGGAATATGGTATGTGTACCGAACCGTCCGCCTTCGGCGCGAAATGCGTCTGGTACGAAAACGAGTTCCCATTCGCCGAAACCATATCCGACGACATCGAGCGCCTGGCGGCGCTGAAACGGCCAAACCCGAACACCGACGGACTCGCCCCCTTTATGCTGGCGCGGCTGCGCAACATGGAACCAGCCATCACCAATGCCGGACATACCCTCCGTTTCGCCGTGGCACGGGGACCGCTCAATATCGCCGGATTCCTCATGGGCAACACGGAGTTTCTCATGGCCATGCGCATGGAACCCGACAAGACCCATGCGTTTTTGCGGACCATCACCGCCTTCCTGGTGGACTGGCTGCAATTGCAGGCAAAAACGTTCCCCTCCATTGACGGCGTACTGTTATTGGATGACGTGGTGGGATTCTGCGGTGAAGATGATTTTACGTCCTTCGCGAAACCATTTTTGAAACAGGCTTTCGAAGCGGTCGAGGCGTCTGTACGCTTCTTTCACAACGACGCCAACGGAACAGTGTGCGCGCCCCATCTCGCGGAGATTGGCGTAAATCTGTTCAACTTCTCCCACGAGCACCCTGTCAACGATATGCGTAAACTTGTGGGCGACCAGGTAACCCTGCTCGGTAATATCCCGCCCCGCGACGTGCTGGCCCAGGGGACGCCGGACGAAGTGCGCAACGCCGTGACACAACAACTGCGCGAAATGGAAAGCCAAAAACGCATTCTGCTCTCATGCGGCGGCGGCATGCCCCCGGGCGTACCCACAGAAAACATCCGCGCGTTCTTGGACGGCATGGTGTAATCGAAAGAAACAATTGTTCCTTTGGGCCAAATAGATGGCAGAAAGAGCTCAGTTGGCTTTTTCCCGCGCAGCACACAGCGCCTCACGCACACGGTCCGGCGCCACGCTTCCGTGTTGATTGCGTCTCGCGAGCATCGTTTCCACGCTTAACGCTTGAAAAACGTTTTCGTCAACAGCCTCGCAGAACCGCCGCAATTCCTGGAGCGTCAACGCCTCGAGTGTTGTATTGTGTGCGATGCAGTGGCGCACTATTTCTCCGACGATGTGGTGCGCCTCGCGAAAGGGAATACCCTTGCCCACCAGATAATCCGCCAAATCTGTTGCCGCCATGAACCCCTGCTCCAAAGCCTGCTTCATCCGGGCTGTATTCACCTGGATAACGCCCAGCATTTCCGCAAAGACCGCCAGACACAACTGCACCGTGTCTGATGCGTGGAATACAGGTTCCTTGTCCTCCTGTAAGTCCCGGTTATAGGTGAGCGGTAGTCCCTTCATCATCACGAGCAGCGCGGTCAAGTCGGCATAAACGCGCCCTGTTTTGCCGCGCACCAACTCCGCCGCGTCCGGATTCTTTTTCTGCGGCATAATGCTTGAACCCGTGGTAAACGCGTCGCCGATTTCAATAAACCCGAAGGCGGAGCTGTTCCACAGGATCAATTCCTCGCTCCAGCGCGACAGATGCATCATCACCAGTGAGGAAGCGGAACAAAACTCGATGAGGTAGTCACGGTCAGAGACGGCGTCCATACTGTTATCTGACACAGCGTCGAACCCCAGTTCTCGCGCTGTCATGTCGCGGTCAATCGGGTGAGGCGTTCCGGCAAGCGCCGCGGCGCCCAGGGGCATTACATTGATGCGCCGTCGCGCTTCGCGAAACCGTTCTTTGTCGCGTTGGAACATTTCGAAATAGGCCAGAAAATGATGGGCCAACAGTACCGGCTGGGCCGGTTGCAGGTGGGTGTATCCGGGCAACGCCACATCCAGATGTGCTTCCGCAACTTGTATAATGACGCGCTGCAACACGGCCAGATGCTCGATAATCGCGTCAACTTGATCGCGTGTCCACAGACGCATATCGGTGGCAATTTGGTCGTTTCTACTGCGCGCGGTATGCAGTTTTTTGCCCGCATCGCCCACACGGGCAATGAGCAGGGCCTCAATGTTGGCGTGTACATCCTCAAGCGCAGGCCTCCATTCCACATTGCCCGCGGCAATCTCTTCGCCGATCGCTTGAAGCCCGTCAATAATCGCATTGGCGTCTTGCTCGCAGATAATACAGCAGGCGCCCAGCATCCGCGCATGCGCGATGCTTGCGCGGATATCCCAAGGCGCCAGCCGCGCGTCAAAGGATACCGAGGCGCCCAATTGTTCCATCAACGCGTGCGGCGGCAATTCAAAACGTCCACCCCAAAGTTTATCCATGACGTTAATACTCCGTGCGTTCACAACATCACTGGCAATTCAAAGCACTGTTGCATGGGCCTCGTTATTTTTTCTTGGGCATGGATTTCTCGATGAGCGTGTCCAGTTCTTTGCGGATGGTGCTGAACACCTCCTTGCGATGACTCTCAGAGATTTTGTA
>SLFT01000179.1 GCA_007124105.1 Candidatus Hydrogenedentota bacterium
CCCACAATTAGATGAGCCCGCATACGATGCACGCACAGGCTGTCTGACATACCTCATGATATGACTACATCATGGGACAACACACAAGGAAGCGGCTGTCGCGATGGTGTCGTGTATGAAACGAAAGCGTCATGATTATTACCCAACCTCATCAAGTGGGGAGGGCCAGCTGGGCGACGGCGTGCGCGCTTCCTTGAAAAACGTGTCAAACCAGGCGACACGCTCGGGATGCTCGTCGGCAATATCGTTTCTCTCGCCTATATCCGTGTCGAGGTCGTACAATTCAATCGGTTCATCAAAACCGTTGCGAATTGCTTTCCACTTGCCTTTGCGCGCCGCCTGACGGAATCCCTGTTCGTGGTCTTCCCAGTACAGTGGGCGGCTGGCAAGCTCAGGCTGCGGTTCTGAAAGAATGCTCGGCAACACGCTGACGCCGTCAATGCCGTCCGGCGCGGCCGCCCCCGCCAATGCGGCCAGGGTCGGCAACACATCCGGATAATACCAGATGTCGTGACTGACGACGTCTTCCTGGATTTTGCCGGGCCAGCGAACAACCATGGGTGTGCGCGTACCGCCGTCGTATAAACTGCGCTTCTCCCCCTGTAAAGGCCCGGAACTGTCAAATACGTCGTTATAGCGATTCTGGGCGCCATTGTCGGAACAGAAAAACACGATCGTTGATTCATCAATAGCCAGTTCTTTGAGCAGGTCAAATATACGCCCCATATCGCGATCAACGCGCGTCAGCATTGACGCATACACCTTCTCTTCCTCTGTCCAGTCCTGTTCTTTGGTATAGGGTTCCAGCTGGGGGATTTGCCAACGGGCATGGGGAACCGTATACGGCAGGTAGAGGAAGAATGGGTCGCCGTTCGTTCCATGTCGCTGGATGAAATCCAAGGCAAAGTCCGTGAACATATCATGGACATACTGCTCCTCAGTTTCAAAATCTTCTATCGTGCCGGTGTTCCCTTCCAGTACGACCTTCTCCTCGTTATTCCAGATATATTCAGGGTAATAGGAGTGCGCCAGCCGCTGGTTCAACAGTCCGAGCCATTCGTCAAAGCCCTGCCGATTGGGTACGCCCGATGTGCCGGGCTCGCCCAGTCCCCATTTGCCCGAAATGCCTGTACGGTATCCCGCCTTCTTGAGAATCTCCGCAACGGTGACATCGTCTTCATGCAGCGGCAGTCGCAATCTGCCTGCGCCTCTTCCCGTACACTCCACGGCGCCGTGTCCTGCCACACGGGGCAAATTGCCGCGTACCCGTGTGTTGCCCGTGTGTAACCCTGTCATAAGCGTACTGCGCGAAGGCGCGCAAATGGGCGAACCCGTGTATACATCCGTATAGCGGATGCCTTCACGCGCCATCTGGTCAACATTGGGCATCTGGATATGCCGCTGTCCATAAACGCCAAGATCGCCATAGCCCATGTCGTCAACCATCACAAAAATGATGTTGGGCCGGCTTCCCTTGAGCGTCGCTGATGACGGCGGCGACGTGGGCGCCCCCAGGCTGTTGGCGCTCATGGCCGCCACCAGAGACCCCAGGGCAAGGGAACCCAAAAAATCGCGACGGTCCAATTGCCTCTCTGACGAAGACGTTTTCATCGTTGCGTGTTGCTCTCTTGTAGTCATAAGACATCCTTTCAATTGCGTTGAGAACGATCAGGCTGGATCGAAATGGGGATTGGGCCAGATGGGAACCGGCGCCTGGGTGTCTCGTACCCACGCCCGCATCTCTCGCAGCATCTCCTTTGCCGTTTCGGATTCTGTTTCAGCGAGATCATGCTGTTCAGAAATATCCTCAGCCAGGTTAAACAGTTCGTAACGGTCATACTCGTAATAGTAAATCAATTTGTAATTCCCCCTGATCATGGTCGTGGAAGGCACCGCGCGCCAGTAATTTGCCTGCCCCTGATGCACGGGCAACACCTGGTCTTCGTCGCCGCCGCCAAGATAAAGGGGGAAATGGAAAAACATGGGCCGTTCCGAGTCAAACGTTTCTTCTTCACCCCGCAGTATCGGCATGATGGAAAGCCCATCAACAGGCTGGGACGACGGCGGCGCAACCGAAGCCATTTCAGCGAATGTGGGCATCAGGTCAATGCCGTTAATTGGTATATCGCTATGAGAACCGGGCTGGATCACTTCAGGCCAACGCGCCACGAAAGGCGTACGGATGCCGCCTTCGTAGAAAGTGCCTTTTCCTGCTTTGAGGGGATAGTTGCACGTATGCCTGGACGTACCGCCGTTGTCTGACGTGAAAATGACCAGGGTATTCTCGACCAGATTCGCCTCTTCAAGCGCATCCAGCACCCTGCCTGTGCTGATGTCAAGCTGCTCGATCATCGCCGCGTATATGGCGCGATCGTAGTCCTTTGACAACCGTCTCAATTTCTCGTATTCCTGCCGATTATAATCCCGGCTTATCGTAAAATCGTGGTCCTCCTGATAAATGCCCGCTTTTTCCGCGAAGTGCCGTATCCGTTCTTCTCTGGCGACATTCGGAGAATGGGGCTCCCAATGAGACAGAAACAGAAAGAAGGGGTTCTCCTGGTTGTCAGCAATAAAGTCAATCGCTGAATCTGTCAGGCGCTCGGCCACTGTCGCGTCAGTATAATAGCGGTCTTCGTCGCCGCCGATGTTCGTAACAAACCCCGGCCTGCCGTCTGCCGACGATATATCAAAGCCCTGATTGTCGTCGCCAATATGCCACTTGCCGAATCGCGCCGAAATATACCCGGCCCGCTTCAGCATTTGCGCCAGCGACTCGAATTTTGGATTCACATTGTTGACGCTCACCTCAAAGCCGTCAAAAAATTCCGGGGGCGCGTCTTGGGTGGGCGTCAACCAACGCATATTATTGATACTGCCCCCTCTGGAATATCCCTGCGGAAGATAGACGCCGTGTCGGGGGGTATACATGCCGGTGAGCATGCACGCCCGGCTGGGAGCGCAGTTGGCGGCGGCGGGGTAAAAGCGGTTGCAGGTCATGCCCTCTGCGGCCAGTCGGTCAATATTTGGCGTTTCGTAAAAATCCGCGTTGTTAAATCCCTGATAGCCCGCATCCGCCCACCCCATGTCATCGGCGTAAATGATGATGATGTTGGGACGGCTGCCTTTGCCGCGGTCCGAGGACCGCACGGGGTCAGGCGCTCCGAAACTGTTCGCGTTCACTGCCGTCAGAAGCGAGCCCATTGCAAGGGAACCCAAAAAACCACGGCGACCCATTTGTGTCTCTGTCGAAGAATTACTGGGGACAGTCACGATGTATTCCTTTTTTTGCTTCTCTGTAGGACTAAACAGCTGCGCAGTGGATAAGGAAGTAACGTTGATACATGCCTGCCACTGGTTTTACGTGGACGCCGCAGTCTCAAAACCCGTGAAAATCAAGCGATACGCGTCAATGTAGATGCGTCATCCGTCAATCTCGTCAATACGGTCAATACCGTCCATCGGGCGCGGCGCCACCTGTCTAATTCAAGGAACGTTTTCAGCTGGCGTAACCCACGCTTGCCCTTATTTTCGTAACTGTCTAGCATGATGCCTTCTTGAATCAAAATTTTCGATTCTGTAGGGTGGGTTCCGCTTCGTTTCACCCACCCTACAGTCCAATTTTGAGTTCTATTGGTAGACAGTTACTTATTTTCAATGATTAAGAAGATACAGCACTCACAGCCGCAATATCAAGAAAACGTATGCGTGTTGCGTGTCCCGATGCCGCCTGGTTTGCAAGCGCAGATGCGGAGCGGGCGCCGCTGCCCCGCAGACGTGTAGCGCGTACTAATCAGCCGCCTTCATTGACAGCTTCATCCTTGGCGTCTTCTCCGAGATGGAACACAGTATCCACGTTTCTGAAATCGTTATATTGCAGCATAATATCGTTGCTGTCCGCGCCGTGAACACCCAAAAATACCGGGATCGCGGCACGACTTGTGAATCCTTGCACGAGCAAAGCCTTGCAGTTATGCGTCTCGAGCCAGGACTGCTCCGTGGAAGCACTGCCCGCCCGCAGATTGCGCAGCACCGAATCGGCGACGCGATCAAGGATAATGGCCGGTCGCGCATCCGCTTCAGACGCCAACAAATCCAGTCCGTCAACAACCATATCTGTCACATGACGCGCATACAACCCCCATGCCGGCAAATGGCCGAACATGAAGGCTTCCGGGTACGCCCCAGCCAACTCTGGGACATCAGCCGCCTTGACCCGTTGTGGTTGTCCGCCGTCCATCACGAAGCGGAGATTCCGGAGGGTCACGCCCGCCACGGGGTAGCCTGGTACGCCCGTTACACTGGATGTGATGATGCTCCCTGTGGCCACGATATTCGAGACAAGCACATTACGCACTGTGCCGGGAACAGGCTCGTCCCTCCAGCGTCCTCGATTCCCGAGGCGGATAAAAAGGGGCGCGCGCACATTATGCATGACAATGTTCGAAACAGAGACGTTTTCCAAAACGCCGCCATCCACCACCTCGAGGGCGACGCCGGCAATGGTGCGCTTCTCGTATTCGTCAGCGGCGCTGTAGATAACCGAATTGCTGAAGGTAATGTTCCGAAAGCCCAGATGGCTTTCCGTCCCGAGTTTGAATCCGTTGGCGGCGCTTGCGAGCACACAGTTGGTCACCGTGACGTTTTCCACCATGGCTTTTCCAGGCCCTTCGCCCATACTCTTTAGCACGATGGCGTCGTCGCCCGCTTCAACGTGACAGCTGTCAATGCGCACATTTGAAGAGCCTACAATATCAATGCCGTCCGTATTGGGTCCGTGCAGGGGATTGCGAATGGTCACGCCGCTGATGAGGGCGCCATCGCATCCGCGCAAGTGCAGGGTCCAACTTGGCGAACGCGTGATGGTTATGTCTTTGATCTGAATATGTTCACAGTTCGTAAATCGAATCAGATGACCAGGGTTCTCTTCACGATACCAATCCCATCCCGCATGCCATCGCCACCGCGTTTCTTCGGTCATCCGCGACCTTTCATAGGTCGCCCAGAACGCCTCTCCCTGCCCGTCAATTCGGCCTGGACCGCGTATGCCGATATCCTTCGCGCCGTCGGCGGAAATAAGGTTTCGAGACGCATAGTCGGCGATGTCGGCGCTGGCAAGTATCGTGGCGCCCGCTTCAAGATACAAGTGTACGCCGTCACGCAGCACAAGAGAACCCGTGAGGTAGCTTCCAGCAGGCAGCCAGACAAAACCGCCGCCTGCGTCGTGTCGCGCGTCTATGGCCCGCTGCAACGCTTCCGTATCAAGCCTTTCCCCATCCCCCGAAGCGCCATACGCGCGAACGTTGGCGGATGCGGGAGTTGTTTCACCCGCCGCATAACTGGTAGTCGCCACGAAGCAGATCAGAAGACTTGCCGTCCATCCCCGGCGTGTGAATAAAAAAGGCATTTATATCTAGTCTCCATTGTCGCAGTCTTTTCGCCGCACCTGGAGCAACGCGCGTTTTCCGACGATCATGCCGGCGGCTGCCATGGGACGCTTCCGCTGCGGATAACGTGTTCGGTCAGGGCTTGTATCAGTTCGCGGAACATGGGATGATTTCTTGGAAGCGGCTCTTCTTCGCGTGGGTCTTCGGCAAGATTGAACAGTTCAAATGGGCTTGCGGCGCCTTCGCCCTGGCACAATTTCCAGTCGCCGCGCCGTACCGCATAATGGGCGAGTCCCCCGTTGCCCCCGCCTTCCCGTCGCACCCAGAATAACGTGCGCTCCTCGATATCGTCCGCTTCGCCGCGGAACACGGGCAATAAGTTCACGCTGTCTATGTCCTGCGCGACGGGTACGCCGGCTACGGCACAGGCGGTGCTGAATAAATCCATCGTCATGCCGACGCACGCGGTATTGCGCGACCCGGGCGCTATCTTCCCCGGCCATACTACGCCCATTGGCACACGGATGCCGCCTTCATACATCTGTACTTTAACGCCGCGCAGGTCGCCGTTGTTCGCGCCCACATTGCCCTGTCCGCCGTTGTCGGACACAAACACCAGCAGCGTATCCTCGTAGAGGCCCGTTTTCTTGAGCGCTTCCACAACCGTGCCAATGCCGCTGTCCATGTGCTCAATCAACGCCGCCAGTTCCGCTCGTTGCTGGTCAATGCCTGGTTCACGCTCCTTGACCCGGGCCACCCACTCCGGCGGCGGCTGAATGGGCGTGTGCGGCGCGTTATACGCAAGATACAGGAAAAACGGTCGGTCGGCATGTTCCTGTTCGCGTATATAGTCCACGGCCCATTGGGAAAACAAGTTCGTGGCGTGACCCTCGGGGTAAATATCACGGTCGTTCTCGCGCATATAGTGAATGCCATGCCGCAGGTGTGTGTAATAGTCGTCCATCATGTCGCCGAGGAAGCCCTTGAAAAAATCGAAAC
>SLFT01000023.1 GCA_007124105.1 Candidatus Hydrogenedentota bacterium
CACGGATTTACACAGATGCGCTTTGTTATGCTGACCTTAATGCATGGCAAACCCTTGTACATTTGCTCCCTCTGCTTACAAATACCCAGCGTACCATGCACTATCTTCAACACCTATATTTTCAGAACATCCATGCCGGCGTGGAACTGATACAGGCGCTTCGCTTCATGGACATGCCCCAGGCGCTGGCGCTGGCCCTCGAGCACAGCGCCATTATCCTGCAAACAAGCGACCACTCCGCCTGGGCGTACGCGCAGGCCGTCGCCGCATTATTGGGGCGCGACGACAGCTTGCGCTTTGAATGACGGGCATTACGCGACATGAAAAGTGAAATTACGATATACTATTAGGAATCCGAGAGAGTGCTGTCATAGATTTATTTTTTCAGGACAAATGTAACATGGCTTTTTTGGTGAACACCGGTGAAAGCCAGTGAGAAAGGAAAGCGCATGAATACACAAACCATAGACTTGGCAATAAGACGTTTGTCCGCGTTTCTCACCATAACAGTGCTGCTGTTGGGTAGGGTGGGCGTCGCTGGCAGCGCGGAAACAGAACTTTATTTCACGATACTGCATACCAATGATGAACATTCGGCGTTGCTCCCATCGCCGCTGGTGGACTACCATCCCGAGGAAGACAATCCCACTGTGGGCGGGTTTGCGCGCATAAGTCGGCTTGTGAACGACATCCGGGCGGCGAAGAGCGATGCGGATGAACCCGTGCTGTTGGTGTCGGCCGGGGATATTTTGGGTGGAACGCCTTTTGCCTGGCTCATTCCTGACGGAGAAGCGCCGGAAATATCCACCATGCGGCAGATGGGCTATGATGTAGTTACTATTGGCAACCACGAATTCGATTACGGGCCAGAACACCTGGCTCGCTATTATGAGCATACGGGTTGTCCGGAACCCGATGCCGCGCCTGTCGTCGTTGCGTCAAACCTGATAATTCCCGATGGCCATCCGCTGGCGGATTGTGTTGTGGACACGCATATCATCACCCTGGAAAACGGATTGCGGCTGGGATTCTTCGGGTTGCTGGGCGATAACGCCGTAAAACTAATCAGCAAAATGGAACCTGTTACTGCCGCTGATTCCATTGCCTCGGCGCGAGCGGCGGTGCGCGCTCTGCGCGAGCGGGACGCGGATGTACTTATTGGCGTTACCCACGCGGGCTTTTATGAGGACCGGGCGGTGGCGAAGGCGGTTCCCGATATTGACGTCTTGATAACCGGCCATTTCCATCAACTGATGTGGGAACCGCCTCATCTGGAGGGAAAGACCATCTTTGCGCAGAGCAGCGCGCATGGACGGGGTTTGGGTGTTCTTGAGCTCGCTTATGATCCCGCCGGCGGCGAAGTGCGTATCCGAAACGAAGAGAACGAGCAGCCTTTTCTTGTTCCTGTTAACAGTGGGACAGCGGAGGATCCCGATACGGCCGCCGCCATTGCCGCGTATACGGAAAAACTGAATCAGCTTGCAAGCCGCCTGACCCGGGGCGCAATCACCGATATTGCCGCGCCCTTTCTTCGTGCTGACTTTGTCTTGACAGAGGGACCATTGTCAAGCGAGTCCGTACTGGGCAATTTTGTCGCCGACGCCATGCGTCTTGTTGTCGAGGGAAAAACTGGCGAAAAGGTTGATTTCGCCATCCAGGCAAACGGCGTTCTCCGGGGCGACGTAACGCCGGGAACCATGCCGCACGCGCGCAACAAGATATGTTTTTATGATCTGGCCACATCTATTGGACTGGGCACAGGCTACGACGGGACGCCGGGATATCCACTCGCATCCATTTACCTTACTGGCAACGAACTCTATCGAATGCTGGAACTGTCTTTGTTTCTTTCCCAGATTGCGCAGGTGTTCTACCTGCAGCTGTCCGGCGGAAGATTTACTTACGATCCCGACAGACTTACCCTGTTCCAAATCCCCTTTGCGGAATTCCCATTCCCCTCTTTTCGGGCTGTTCGCAGCTTGGAAAGGTTCACTGGCGAAGGCGTCCAGGACGCCGCAGACGCAGATTATGCCGCCATCTCGCGTCGGGACGATACGTTATATCATGTGGTCTGTGATTATTATATCCTGTCCTTTTTCCCGCGTGTTGCTGCGTTGCTGCCGATTTACAAGGTGATCCCCAAAGACAGATACGGCAATGAGATAAGCATTCGTGACGCTATTATTTATGTTGACGGCGACGAATTAAAATTCTGGCAGGTTGCGCTTGAATACGCCTTGTCCCAACCGCCGGACACAGATGGTATTCCGAGAATACCTGATTATTACGGACACACCGGCGCGCGCATTATGCGGCAAAGCGCCCATCCGCTGCTTATGTGGCCCCTGCTGGCGCTGATGCTTTTGTTTTAGCCCGGATATTTCACCAGGTTTCGTCGTGCGCCTGTGAAGATTGCGTCAGATCAAGTGCTTTGCGCATGTCGCTGGCGTTCGGCAAGCTGTGTCCTCCTTTTGGTCTGCCGGCCATCTTTCCGGAGAAAGGTGAACACCATGAGATTTATTGTTTTCGCTGCCGTTCTTTTTCTTGGTATGCAAACACAGGCGAGCGCGAATACCATCTTGCATGAATGGCGCTTTGACGCACGAGGTTTTGCTGTCGCGGAGGCGCAGGGCTGCCGAATAGCTATTCGGGACGGCAATCTGTATGCCGAGATTGAGGAGGCCAACGCCGTATATGTTGTTCTCCCTGAAATTGAGGTGGAAGCGCCGGTGCTGTTGCGTTTTCGGGGCCGGTCTGAAGGCACTTTCGGGCGGGGCGAAGTCTATTGGACAACCCAGGAGTCTCCAAACTGGGGCATGGATAAGTTTCATCGCTTTTTCCCGCATCATGATGGTCAATGGCACGAGTATGCACTTCCTCTTCCCGCGGTCGGCACGATAACTCATCTGCGTTTTTCGCTGGGCTGGCAACCGGGCATCTTCGAGGTAGCCTGGATGCGCTTGGAAGCCGATCCGTATCCTGCGGGGGTTGCGGCGGCCATCAAGGCCCTGCCCGACCGGGTGAGCATTGAAAATGACGCGCTGCGCGTGGTGTTGCAGGCGAAGGAACATCTGTACATTGTTACGGACAGGCGCACCGGCCGTGACTGGACCGCCGACGCCCGACAGAACACGGCTGTCTTGATAGACGTCGTCGCGGAAGATGCGCACAGCCTCCTTGTCACATTGTGGGACAATCATGTTCGGGGCATCTACCGATGCAAGGTTAGCCTTTCCGAAGAGAGCGTCCTGACCTTTGTGCTGGATACCAACGACCATGACATGCCTTTGTACGGGATGAACAACTATCCGCCCGCATTTGCCTCGGAACTCGATGCGGGCAAGATGTTTTTCTGCAACCGGTCGAGCGGGGTCTATGTGAATTTGGACGAGCCCGTTTTTTCAAACATGGCTCTTACCGTGTACGGCAACACGGAGTGTACGGACATGCCTTGGGTAGGGGTTGTGGACCATGAACAAGGCGACGGCTATATGGCGCTGGCCGAGACGCCCTGGGACGCCTTTTTTCTGTTGCAGACAGATGAATCCGGGAATGCGTGGCCCCAGATTCACTGGCGTGAGTCCATGGATACTTTTCGGTATCCCCGCCGCTTCTCCTATCACTTCTCTGACAAGGGCGGCTATGTCGCCCTGGCGAAAAAGTATCGTGACCATGCGCGCGAACAGGGGTTGTTGAAAACACTGGAGGAAAAGGCTGCCCTGAATCCCACCGTGAACAAACTGCGCGGTGCGCCCATCATCTGGGGCGCACTGGACGTTTGGGAGTTTATGCGCGAGGCGCGAACGGAAGGCATCCTGCGCGCCGTGCTGGCCAATGCGGACCATGGACTGCATGACAAGTCGCGGCTCCGAGACCTGAACGAAATGGGCTACATCACGTTGACCTATGATAGTTTCACTGATATTCAGAATGGTGAGACAGGCTTCCAGACGGACGATATTGAAGAAACGGCCTACCACGCGCGACCGGGGCTGGGGCCGATGGGGGGATGGGAGGACGACCTGCATGCTTATGCCGCCCGTTCCTCGGCCTATGCGCTGCGGGCCTTAAAAAACTATGTGCCGCCGAATCTTGAAGAATACGGGTTCAACGGCCGCTTTATTGACGTCAGTATGGCCATAGATTTGTTTGAAGACCATCATCCCGACCATACCTTCGACCGCCGACAGGATCTCGCCTATCGGCGCGCGGCCTTTGAATGGCTGAACGGACTGGACCTGGTGCTGGGCACTGAACACGGCAACGACTGGGGGATTGATTTGGCGGCGTTCACGGAAGGCGCGCTCAGCGGCCCCTTCTGGTGGCGAGCCAACCGGGGCTGGAATCCGGGCAATCTGGGGCGGGCCCAATGCGAGAGCGACTATCCCGAGGCGTATCTTGACATCGGCATGAACCCGGCAACGCGAATCCCGCTGTGGCAACTGGTTTACCAGGATTGCAGCGTCTCCGCGCCGTACTGGGGCGACACGCCGGGCATGCACTATCGTGTCCGCCCCGAGCTCAGCGACCGTTTTGACCTTTTTACCCTGCTGTACGGCGGCGTGCCGCTTTTCTGGCGCGACAAGACCGACTATGACTGGAGCGAAAACCGCGACCGTGTACTGCAAACGGTTTACAACACCTGCCTGTTCCATAAGCAGGTCGGCTTCAGCGAGATGCTTGACCATGTATTTCTCACGGAGGACGGACAAGTACAGCAAACCCGTTTTTGCTCCGGCCACGTTGCTGCCGTCAATTTCTCGGACAAGGCGCAGCCCGTTGCCGTTGATGAAGACGAGACGGTTCTCCTGGCGCCGCGGGGGTATTACGCTTCCGGACCAAACTTTATCCAGTATCGCATCCAGGAGGGAGAAGAAGTGCTGACCCGTATTGAAGCGAGCGGCTTCAGGCGATACCACGCCACCAGCCGACGGCGCATGGGCGCTGTAAAGATGGCCGGCGCATTTACAGCGTTTGAGGTGGATGACAGCCGGTGGCAACTGGCGCTGGATGCGGACGGGCGCTACGAAATTTTTCCCGGAGAATTGACTGGATGGCCTGGGGACGCGACGGCAACCCTCTTGCTCCTGGACGGCAAGGGCGACGCGCGCCGCATCCTCTACAGCCGCGGCATCTCTGAGAAGATAGTCCTGGAGACGTCTTCCGAAGAACGGTATTACGCGCTGGTACGCGATATGCCTCCTCAGACGCTTGTGGTATATCCGGCGGACCCATGGATGGAAGCGGGTACACCGGTGGATATTTTCGCGGCAGACCCGAATACTGAGATACGCTTTACTGTGAACGGCAACGAACCCGGCTACGAGTCCCCCCTGTTTACCGAGCCGCTCCTCCCGGACAGAAGCTTTCTGCTCCAGGCGCGCCCCTTTCAAGGCGACAAGGCCGTCGGCAACGCTGTAAGCGTTGAATACCGTGTGGTTGCAACCCTTTTCGAGAGCGGACTTATGAAGGGCGGCGATGCGGCAATCCCCGTGGATATGCCTGTGCAGGACTTTGCCGCGCTGCGCATCCTGGTAGGCAATGGCGGCGATTCCTGCTGGAGCGACTGGGCAAACCTGGGCGGCGCGGCCTTTGTCTTCGATGACAGGCGGAAAGTGTATCTATCCGACCTGGAACCGTGGTATCATCAGCAGACCTATGAAGAGCTTGGCAGGGACGCATCGGAAAAAGAAGGAAGACTGCTGCCCTTGACCATAGCGGGGCAGACATTTGAGAAAGGCTTGTCCACCTTCAGTGAAGCCGAAATTATCTATGCCATTCCTGCCGGGGCGGCACGGTTTGAGGCCTGGGTAGGCGTGGATGACCGCGCCAATCCCCCTGAAGGCGCACCCGAAGTATTGCGTGGTACCGTTACGTTTCACATACAGGGCGTCATTCCGCCCGTGGTATGCACTCACCGCCTACCGCTTTGAGCCGGGAAATCTGTTTTTCATTCGGCTTTGTCAAATCGCTTTTGATGGCTATTGCAACAAAGGAAAGATAACAAGATGATCCGTACACTACTTGCCGTACTCATTGTGATTCACTTGTTTTCTGGACAATCTTCTGTCCAAGCGGAAGAGACGCCTCCCCTCACAGAAGCGCAGCTGGCCCATGAATCGGTAAAAATCGCCGCTGTACAGATGCAGGGCAACTGGATTTGGCAAGGCAACGACGACGCGCCTCAGGAGACGGTGGATGAAGTCGTGGCTTATATAGAACGAGCCGCCGCTGACGGTTGCGACCTGGTCGCCTTTCCGGAATTACTGTTGGGCAAGTTTACCGTGCCGAACGAAAGTACACGCCGCATCAGCGAAGCGGCGGCGGCGGGCAATATCTACGTGCTGGCGGGTTGCTTCGAGATTCTGGACGACGAGGGTAAC
>SLFT01000382.1 GCA_007124105.1 Candidatus Hydrogenedentota bacterium
TACACCTCTCGTACTTAGCGCGGCATTTTAGCATGAAAGGACGGTATAACCGTAATTTGTCGGTTGCGCCAGTTCCCGCTTGGTTTGGGCGTCCAGGTTGACCCATGCTTGAAGCGCTGAACGCCATCGCGTTGTATGTTTTATCGACATGTATGTTTTATCGAACTTGAAGGATAACGCAGTGTTTCGGTATAGTTTTGTCGGCGATTGAATATGCAAGGTCTACTCTCGGGTCGCGTTGTTTCCCTTGACGATGCGTGGAGTAGGCCGTTCTTTTGTTCCACTATCGAGATGTTCGGCACGGCGGCATATTGCACCCGAGCCGGGTAAGGAAAACTTTTTATGTCCAAGAAATTAACGGTTATCCCGGAGAAATGTTCGGGATGCAAAATGTGCGAACTGGTATGCGCCATTAAGCATTTCGGCGTAAACAATCCCAAGAAGAGCGCTGTGCGCGTATTGGTAACATATCCACATCCGGTGGTGCGCATGCCTATTGTGTGCAGCCAGTGCAAGAAGGCGCCCTGTGAGGACGCGTGTCCCGTCGGCGCGCTCAGCCGCAACAACGGTGTGGTGCAGCTTGACGAGGACGTGTGCATTTCGTGTTATCGCTGTATTGAGGCCTGTCCCTTTGGCGCGGTGTATGCCCACGACGACTGCACCTTCCCCATCAAGTGCGACATGTGCGGCGGCGATCCCGAGTGCGTCAAGAAATGCCCGAAATCCGCGCTGCTGTTGTTGCCGGAATACTCACTTGGCGGTTCTAATCGTCTCAATAACGTGTTGAGTTACACGCAAATGAAAGAGATCGCCTATTCAGATGAAGAAGGCGAGGTGAAAACCATTCGCTACGCCGAGATCGGAAAGGAAGAGTTATGAACCCCAAAAACGGTTATTTCCGTAAATACCTGCACTGTGATCTCAGCGCCGGCACATGCGAACACAAACCACTTTCAGATGACATCATCGCCCGGTATATCGGGGGACGTGGGTTCGGCGCGAAGATGGTTTGGGACAACCTGAAAGCTCACGACTTCAAAATTGATCCATTGGGGCCGGAGAATCTGCTTGTTATCGCGCCAGGGCCGCTGACCGGCGTATACCTGCCTTCCTCGGGTAAAAACTCCTTTGTAGCTATTTCGCCCGCCACCGGTTTGTACGGCGACTCGTCCATCGGTGGTTCCTTCGGTGTGGAATTGCGCCAGGCGGGCCTGGATTGCCTGTCCATTATTGGCGCGGCCCCCGAGCTTTCTGTTCTGTTTATTGACAACGAGGAGGCCACAATCATCCCTATGCCGCAGCTTCAGGGAAAAACCTGTCTTGAAACGGAAGGCATGATTAAAAAGCATCTGGAATCCCACGATGTACATGTGGCCGCTATTGGCGTGGCCGGTGAGAACCTGGTCCGGTTTGCCTGCGTCAACAGCGACTGGAGCCGCAATGCCGGTCGCACGGGCATCGGCGCAATCATGGGCAGCAAGAACCTGAAGGCCATCGTGGTGCGCGGCGAAATGGACCTGCCCGTGGCCGATATTGAAGGGTTGATGGAAGAAACGGAAAAAGCGGTGCGCTATATGCGTGAACATAAGTATTTTCATGTGTGGCAACAGCAGGGCTTGATGAACGTTATCGAGTACGCCAACACCCAGGGCATCCTGCCCACCTACAATTTCAAGGCGACAACTTTTCCGGGCCATGATAAAATCAACGGCGAAACCATGCTCGATCAGTACAAAATTGGCGATAGCGCCTGCTTTATGTGTCCCATGTCGTGCGGCAATATATGCCTGGTAAAAGACGGCAAATACGCGGGTACGGTGACCGAAGGGCCTGAATATGAATCTTGCGCCATGTTAGGCTCCAACCTTGGCATAGACAAATTTGACGCTGTGCTGGAAGCCAACCGGGTTTGTGACGAATACGGCATGGATACCATCTCGACCGGCGGCATTATCGGCGCCGTTATCGAAGGATATGAGTCGGGCATTATCCCGCTGGACGACCTGGACGGCCAGGAAATCTCCTGGAATGACGATAAAGCCATCCTCGCATTGATCCGAAAAATAGCGTATCGCGAAGGCGTTGGCGATACACTTGCCAATGGCGCCAAAGCCGTTATCGCGCGTTGGTCCGGAATGGACAAATTAGTGCTGCACGTCAAAGGACTCGAACAGTCGGCCTATGACAGCCGCGTTGGCGTATCCATGGGGCTCGCCTACGCCACCTCCGACATTGGCGCGCATCACACGCGCGCCTGGACAATCGCCAAGGAAATCGAAGAAGGCGCAAACTGGACGCAGAAGCAAAAGATTGATCTGGTCATCTATCATCAGAGTTTGCGCCCGCTATTTGACATGCTCGGCGTATGCCGGTTGCCCTGGATTGAGTTGGGACTTAATGAACGCCACTACGAAAAATTCCTCTCCTATGTGACTGGCAAGGAATGCACACTGGAGGAACTGCTGGTATCATCTAATGCCGTTTATAACCTTACACGGCGGATTAACACCCGCATGGGCGCCACGCGCAAAGATGACTCGTTGCCATACAAGGTAAGCAGTGTTCCTATTCTTTCGGGTCCAAACGCCGGAAAGACACTGGACGAGCATGCCTTTGAAGAAATGTTGACCGCGTATTACAAGGAACGCGGCTGGGATGAAAACGGTGTGCCGCCGGTGGAGTTGGAAGCCACCTTTTAGCCATCAACCAGTACACATCGAAGCAGAAAGAAACCAGGTCGTGTCGCCGTCCCAATAATGGGCGCGACACGGCCTGGTTGCTTTACGTGATGGGTTTCGGTTGTTATTCCGCGGCGCCAGTGGGGAAAGTGGGCGTACGCGCACCCAATTCTCGGTCAAGCATAAACATGGCGCCCGGCGCATTCTGGGCGAGTTTCAACTTCTGCACGACCTCGTCTGCGCTGGCCTCTTCCTCGACCTGTTCGGTTACAAACCAGTTCAAAAACAGGGCTGCGGCGTTGTCGCCCGCCTTGGTTGCGCGCGCATAGAGGTCGTCAATGCACGCCGATATGTGGCATTCGTGCTTGTAGGCGGCCTCGATAGCGGCAAGCGGGCTTTTCCATGAGCTGGTGGGCTTGGCAATGGCGTCCAGCTTTACTTCCGCGCCGCGCTCATGCAGATGGCTAATGAGTTTATTGGCGTGGTTGAGTTCTTCAACAGTCTGCGCGCGCATCCACGTGGCAAACCCGGCAAGGTTCTGCTCCTCGAAGTAATTCACCATGGCCGCGTACAGATACGCGGAATACAGTTCCTCGTTGATCTGCTTGTGAAACGCTTTTTTCAGTTCTGCTTTCATCATAGTGGTTATTCTCCTGCTTTGGTTGTTGTCTAAAAAACGTACACTTCCATTTTGTTAAGGAACACATCCGGCGGCTCTTCAATTCCCGGTTCCCTCGAAATGTTTTTTTTTCAAGCCGCCGTTCTTATTTCTGCTTGCCGCAATGAAAACAATATCCCTCGAAAAGAAGCCTGTGCCCGGTAACCGTGAAGTCGGGAATACGCACGCGTGGCTCTCGCACCCAGGATACAGCCTCGTCCGGAACATCCCATACGTTCCCACATCCCAGGCATTTGACGTGATAATGAGGCTTGTTATTCCCATCATAGCGCCGTTGCGCGCCAGCGTCTTCGATTTTCGCAATCACGCCTTCTTTTGAAAGAATATCCAAGTTGCGGTAGACGGTTCCGAGACTGACTTTGGGCGCTTTTTTTCTGACGATGTGATACACTTCCTCGGCAGTGGGATGCCAGTTCCTCCGGTCAAGCGTCTCAATCAGAATGCGTCGTTGCCGGGTCATTCTTTGGATAGATGTTGGCGTTTTCACGGGTTTGCGCTCCTCGGGCGTACGGCTGGTGCGCCGCACGCATTGCTAGTCATTTTTTGTTTCTTGCGTCATAAGGTGTTGCGCGCGTCGCGCGGTTACGCGCGCCAGCCCGATGAGCCGGGGACTCACGCTGACGCAACGGATATTCCGCGCTATCAGCTTTGGCAGGAACTGGGGCTGACCGCCCATCTCACCGCAAAGGGATAGTGATTTCCCGCATTGTTCTGCCGCAGCGGCAATATGTTCAATAATCTGCCAGAACGCCTGGCGGTCCGGATTATAGTCCCCCGCAACCAAGCCGTTGTCCCGGTCCACCGCGAGCAGATACTGAGCCAGATCATTGGAGCCAATGCTTCCGAAGTCTGCCACCTTGAGTAAGTTTTCCGCGCAAATACAGGCGGCAGGCACCTCGAACATGACGCCATGCTCAATTTCGCCCGCCTCTATATCATTAATACTTTGCAAAAATCGAGCGCGCAATTTCAAGAATTGTTGATCATCCACGATCATGGGATAAATGACGTGAACCGGCCCATGAACTGATGCGCGGGCAATGGCGCGCGCCTGGGCTCGCAACAGCGCCGGCTGCCCTAGCAGTAAACGCGCGCCGCGATAACCAAGGGCGGGATTCTCTTCCGCCGGCAGGTTAAGGAAGCGCGCCGCTTTGTCGCCCCCAAGGTCGGCCAAACGAATATACACCGGCCGCCCTTCCATATCTTTCACTACACGGGCATAGCGTTCGTATTGTTCGTCCTCGTTTAAGATACGGTCAGCCAGGATGAATTCGAACTCGGTGCGGTACAGGCCGATCCCTTCAGCGCCCATATCACGCGCAAGCGCCGCCTCATGGGCGGTATTGATATTCCCGAACACCTGGAACCCGGGAACAGGCGGTACAGTCACGTCACGCTTGGGCGCAAGCCGGCCCAGGGCCGGGTACAGATTCAGGGTCTGGCGTTTCGGATTGATGATACATTCGCCGGTGGTACCGTTAATGATGACGTGGTCGTCCGGCCCAATCTTTTGCAGCAAATCGGGAATGCCGCTGACTGCGGGAATCCCCATGGCCCGCGCAAGAATTGCCACATGCGAGGCCAACCCGCCGCGTTCCGTAACGAAACCCGCTGTATTGCCCGCGTTGAAGGCTACCGTATCGCCAGGCATCAATTCTTCTGCAACAATAATGCGCGAGCCGCCGCTCTCTTCTTCGGATGGCTTTTCGAGCGCGCCGTCCCGATCCTTGCGTTCCTGTCGAAACATCTCGAGAATGCGACGGCGCGCTTCACCGATGTCCGAGGCGCGGTCTTTCAGATAGTCGTCGTCCAGCTCGAGCAGTTTGGACTCGTACGAATCCAGCACATCAACACTTGCCGATTCGGCGTTTATATGCTCTTTATCTATTTTCTCGGTCGCCTCGCGCACAAGCGCCGCGTCCTCGACTATCATTTTCTGGGCGAGAAAAATATTCGCATGTACCTCGCCAACGCGTTCTTTGACCAACGCAACCACTTTGTCAATGCTCTTCGCGGCGGCCTGCAACGCGCGATGCAGCCGCGCTTTTTCCTCTTCTACCCGCGCATCGGCAATATGATAGCGCGGTACGTATTCCCCGGAATCGCGCATGATGAGCCGCACCGGAGCGCAAGCTACGCCGTCGCTGATAGGCAAAGCCGTCAGTCGTTGTTCCGGTTTCTGGTTCACCGCTTCTTCTCGTGTTGTTCCGTTGTTCACAATGGTCTCTCCCGGCGCATGACGCGAATCCAGTGATAATAGTCTGTTTCAATGCGGTCTGGGCCGTTACAACAAAAAACGCCTGAAACGCGTAACGTCACAGGCGCCTTCACTCGTGGGCGCCTCTTGTAAACGACGTAGCTGTCTCGTTTATTCAAAACCACTGGTACGTTTACATTGTCCCAAGAGTGTAACTGCAATACAGCCTAGTATACCATAAATAGGTATTGCAAATAGAAAGCGCTGTGACTGCCTGTTTCGCGCGCATATTTTACCGGGGTTTCTGTTGCGCCTGCTGCGTCTGATGAGAGTGTGCATGGAAAGCTCAGATTGCTGCGCTCCCAAGAAAAAAAGCGCATCGTATTTAGATTCAATAACATAGAAAATCTTGTGTTTTTCCTTAAACAGCCCGATGACGAGATACGAGCACGAGCAGGAAAAACAAGACGACGACTTTCGTACTCGCACTCGTGCTCGTCAATCGTAATCGAAATTTTGGACCACGCCGTTTCTTCGAAGAAAATCCCCGCACCGAGGGGTGGCAGGCTCGCACTGACGGTACAATGGTGATGGTCATTGCGAGCGTAGCAAAGCAATCTAAAGGGATTCTCACCGCAGGAAAAAATGGTGACGGGACTTTTCGTACACAATTTGAGAAATGCGGGCGCGGCAAAAACTGCTCCGTTTCGGAGCACATTAAATCATACACCGGTTGACATGTTTGCTGAAGCTGTGTTATAGTCAGACATACTTTGGGACGGGAATTGGCGTGAGATGATGAAACGACAGGGACGA
>SLFT01000102.1 GCA_007124105.1 Candidatus Hydrogenedentota bacterium
CAGCCAGCCCGGGTTAAGCGCCTAAATACCTTCGTTTCCAAGCGCCCCCTTATTTTTTTCTTCAGCCATCACTTTCCAAAATGTTTTTTCGCGAAATCGAGATATTGTTGCCAGTCGTAATCGGTTACGTCATGTTTTCCCGTGCGGATATGGTATCCGATAGCGCCGGCGACGGCCTGATTGACTTCCGGCATTTGCTCGGCGGGCAGTCCTTCAGTTCCCAGCAGCCGGTATACGGGGTCGGCGTGTCTGGCGGCGAGAAACTCGCCGCGCGGGTCGGCCCAGCGGTCATCTTCGGCGCTGGCTACATAGACCGGACGCGGCGCGATGAGCGCGATGAGCTGATGCTGGTCCACCGGGAGTTCCGATTCATTGTCATTGTACGCGTTAAAATTGTCGCAAAACCAGTGTGGGAATACCCGGTTGATACGCGCTACTGTTTCCCCGAAGGCGCGTCGGCTCAGCGCGGCGCCGCCACAGCCGGAATTATTGGAAATAACGAGGGCGAAGCGCTCATCCTGCGCGCCCGCCCACAGCGATGTTTTCCCCAGCCGGGAATGACCCATCACAGCGACATGGGCGTGGTCAATAGCCGGTTCCGTTTCAAAATAGTCCATGGCGCGGCTCAATCCCCATGCCCAGGCGCCGATGGTCCCCCACTCCCCCGGTCCCGGCTTTTCCTGCCCTTCCGCATAAAACAGCGGGTGCGCGCCATTCTGAAAGCCGTCATCGTAATCCGGATCTATGTCGCCACAATAGATGACAGCAAGGCCGTAGCCCCGCTCCAGGATCATTTCCACGGGCCACCGATGCGCTGCCGCGCCCCGGGACGCTTCCGTGGCGCGATGGTTGACAACCCCCATATCCTTATTATCCCGCATCCACCGTGTGGACAAGGTAATGCCGGGTTCCGGATGTATGGTATGGTTGCCGTAAAAGTTGAGGCCAAGAAAAACGGGAACCGCTCCTTCTACCTTGGGCAGGTACAACAGCAGGTCTATCTGTAGTTCCCCGTTTTCCGCGCTTACAATCAGGGCGACCTCTTTGCGTATGGCCTTGCCGTCGAGCGCGTTTTCGTCTACAGACGTGACCTCGGGACGCATCGTTACCGCGGCTGTCGGTGTTTTTCCATACACGTGTTCTTCGAACAGGCGGAGGATTTCAGGGCGCCGTTCGTTAATCCAGGTTGCCGCATCGGTTACCGGGTCGCCGTTCAGCAACACCAGCGGATCGGGCAATGTATATTCCGGTACCTCGGATTCATCGTAATTGGCTTCCCAGGCCATCGCAGGCCCAACACAAACAAGCATCATCAAACTGACTGCGGCCATAAGTGTATTCATAACGCTATTCCTTTTAGTTGGCAATCCTTGTCGTGCATCAGGGAATTCACCGAAAAACCGTACCTGAATGATGACGCAAACTTCATTCAACGGTCAGAATATCACGCGGCCACAATAACAATTCCATACCCGCAAGGATTTCTCTAACACGATGGTCTGGAAGTATGCCGATTTTCTCGACAAGGTCTGCCTTATCCACAGTGAACACCTGTGATATATTAACCACGCTTTTTTGTAACTGTCTACCAGTCTTGGCGGACAGCTAATACGGCTTTATTTCCACGCCATTGTTTTTGGAGTGCGCAAGTCATACTTGCGCTTTATCTTTCGTAGTATCGTACACCTTGTTTCGTTTCATTGCTATACAAGGCCCACGTAAAAAAGAAAGCAAAAGCGCAAGTATGACTTGCGCACTCCAAAACATACGTCCAATCCGAGTAACTGTCTACCAATAGACCTCAAAAGTGAACTGTAGGGTGGGTGAAGCGAATCGCAAGCCGCCGCCGATGCCGGTCAAGCAGTTCTGCGTCTTGCGCATCTATACCATCGCCATAAACGGCATTGAGCGATTCCAGCAGGCCCGCATCGTTGTGCCGCGCCAGAAACTCTTTGATGGCCAAGGTGAACACCACCCCACGCGAAACCTGCAGCGCCGAGGCCAGCGATTCCACTTTATCCAGCAGTTCCTTGTCCAGTGATATGGCCGTTTTTACTGTCATTATTCGTTCTTTATGTAGTCATTCATGAGGCGCTCAGCCTCTCCAACAAACCGTGACATAAATACTGGGTGTTTCGATTACGCTTCAGTCCATTCTCAAAAAACAATATACCGCCATTGCAAGGCGGGTGTCAAGCCATAACCGTTATTTTCGGGTATTGGCAACAATGCAATTTGGGAACGGGTCTGTGTCGAGGCGCTTATGTAAGCGCCCTGCTGGACTGTTACGATTTCTCTTCTCATGTTCACGGCTTGAAGTGCCTGATCCCATTCTGTTAGATTTGCCGTTATGAAGACACAAACAAGGTATATAGAGTTCTGTATGATACTCGTGCTCTTTTCAGGGCTGGTGACAGCGCCTGCAGCCTTCGCCGAAGCGCCGGTGGCGTTACGTGTACAGCATTTCACCATCCCGCCGGCCACCGGGCCTATCACCCATGTGCTTGTTGCTAATCTGCGGGACGAACCCTACACGGGAACGGTGCGGCTTGAACTGCCCGACGACTGGGCGTGGCGTCCAGCGGAACAGGCGGTATCGCTGGCGGCCCACGAAACCAAACGCGTCCCTTTCACCATAGAACGGGCAATCAACCTGAGCGCGAACGCCTATCCTGTACGAGCGACCGCTGTCGGCGCGGGGCAAACGGTGGTGCGCGAACAGACAGTAGTCTGCGCCAGCGCGCCCTATGGCCGCCCGACAATTGACGGCATCCTGGACGAATGGGACGATTCCCTGCCCGTTACGTTCGAGAAAGACGGGAAGAACACCATTATCCGTACGCTCTGGAACCGGCGCGCCTTTTATCTCGCGGTGGAGGTGGAGGAAGCGGCGTTCACCGAGGGGGATGCGATTCAATTTGCGTTGGCGCCGCTTAACACAGTGACCGGAACCAGCCCCGAGGAAAGCGCGGCGCGCTACGAGTTTCTGATTACAAGCGATGCCGCCTGCTACATGCTGATGGCGCCGGGCATGGCGCTGTCCACGGCAACGCAAGCGCGCGCGCTTGACGCCCTGGAAACCATAGACGCGGAAGTGGTTATTATCCATGAGAATGGAACCACCTATTATGAATGCGCCCTCCCCTTTTCCGTGATGCAAGACATTCGCCCGAGCGAGGGTCGTGAATTTTATTTTTCCGTGCTGGTACACGACCCTGACGGCACGGGCATACGCGATTGGGGCGAAGCCGCGGGATTGTCCCCCGACCAACGTACCCCCCTGGCATGGCGCCTCTGGAATGATGTGCAGTGGGGCGCCCAGCCTCCTTATGACAGCAAAATAGAATGGGGGCTTTGTTCCTCCATCCACTAACGAAAGGCACTGTAATGAAACTTTCCTCTTCCCCGGCGTTGGCAGCCGGACTGTGTGTTCTGCTTGCGATGACGGGTTGGGCGGCGGAAACGCGGTTGTCCGCGCCTGTCGCGGCTGACGGGGCCATCGTTATTGAGATCGCCACGGCCGATGATCTTGATCCTGTTGCCGCCGGGAAGGCGGCCGCGTTGGCGTTGAAGGCGCGCATGGGCGAAACAGAACTCCACGCCGTACTCGTGTCGGAATGTTTCGAGGAGAAAGAACTCAAACAGGCCGCGCTCGCAGGGATCGCGTCCGTGTTTCCGAAAGAACGCATATTCGGCTGCGCCACCTACGGCAGCTTTGACCGGACGGGCTGTCACGATCTGGACTCGGTGACCCTGCTGGGGATAGGCGGCGACGGCGTCGGGGTGTCGGCAGCGTTGACGCCGAATCTTGACAGCGCCGCGCTCACCATGGAAGACGACCTCGAACTATTGACCGAACGCCTGCAAAAAGGCGGCAGGACGTTGGCGCAGGATATTCCCAAAAGCGCGGAAGACCAATTGCTGATTGTATTGGCCGACGCACACTCGCCCAAGAACCAGTTTCTGGTAGAAGGACTGCAACAGACGCTCGGCCCCGACTTTCCCATTACCGGCGGGTCGGCCAATAAAAATGTCGGGCAAACCTTCGTGTATTACGCGGGCGAAATGTACGAGGATGCCGCGATGGCGCTGATGCTGTCGGGCGCTTTCAAGGTCGCAATGGCGGGGCGGCAGGCGCAAAGCAACGACGCTGTCATCAGTTCCGCGGGCGAAGCCGCGGCGGAAGCGAAAAAGAATCTCGGCGGCGAGGCCGTTGCGGCCCTTGCCTTTAATTGCGCTGGACGCAAGGGAAGGCTTGACCGGCTGGAAGACGAACTGACCGCAATCCAGGATGTAATCGGAGCGGAACTACCCCTGTTCGGTTGCTATTGCGCGGGCGAGGTTGGTCCGGCGGACAGCGCTGAACACACTACGGACGCGCTCAGCAGCGGCGTAGGATGGCATATCATGTTTACGCTTTTGGGACGGTAACCGCCGGGCGCGCATTTGTCGAACCCGGTCAGAATCCGTCCTTGTAAAAATGGAAAGGTACTATCGTGATGATGAGAAGTCACCCACCCAGAGAAACCTTTTGCCCGTCTGTAAACCGCCGTTGGCCTGCGCTCCGTTGCTTTGCCGGCTTGACGGTCGTGTTCGCGCTGCTGCCGATGGGTATTGCTTGCTCAGTCCCGGCGCCCGCTGAGGCGTCGGAAACGGTATACGACGTGGTCGTGTACGGCGGTACAAGCGGCGGCGTGGTTGCGGCGGTGCAGGCGGCGCGCATGGGCAAGAGCGCGATCATCGTCAACCATTACCGGAACATTGGCGGGCTGACCAGCAGCGTGCTCGGTCGCACGGACACGGGGCGTATTGCCACCATCGGCGGCGTCTCACGCGAATTTTACCAACGCGTCCGCGATTATTACCGCAACGAAGACGTATGGCGGCAGGAAACCCGACAGGCGTACATGGACCGCAGCGGCAGAGACCTCGCACCCGGCCAGGACGCGCAATGGGGCTTCGAGCCGCACGTGGCGGAAACGATTTACCAGCAGATGATTGAAGAGGCCGGCGTCGAAGTGGTACAAGACGCGTTTCTGGTGCGCGACGGCGGCGGGGGCGTTGTCAAAGACGACGAACGCATCACGGCTATCGTAATGGAGTCAGGCCAGACCTTCCGCGGCAAAATGTTCATTGACGCGACTTATGAGGGCGACCTGCTCGCCGAGGCGGGCGTATCGTACATCGTTGGCCGGGAAGGAAACGCGAAATATGGCGAAACGCTCAATGGCATCCAGACACAGAACACCGTAAATCACGTGTTCACCCATGAGGCCGAGCGCCCGCATCCACCGCGTCCACTGCCGGAGGCAGCGCGGGTGTCGCCGTATGTCGTTGCGGACGACCCGGAAAGCGGTCTGTTGCCGGGCATCAACCCCGACCCCGGCGGCGAAGACGGCGAGGGCGACCACCGGGTGCAGGCCTATTGCTACCGCTTGTGCCTGACAGACGCCCCGGCCAACCGCGTACCGCTGGACCCGCCGGAGGGCTATAACGAGGCGGACTTCGAGTTGTTGTTCCGCATGTTTGAGGCGGGCGAAGAGCGCATCCCGTGGCTGCCCGGCGATATGCCAAACCGCAAGAATGACACGAATAATCGGTGGGCCGTGTCCATGAACCTCATCGGCGGCTCGGACGATTACCCCGAGGCCAGTTACGCCAAACGCCGCGAGATCGAAAAGGCGCACGAGTACTGGCAGCGCGGCGTCATGCACTTGCTGGCCCATCATTCGCGTGTTCCTGCGCATGTGCGCGAGACCGTAAGCCAGTGGGGTTACGCGGCGGACGAGTTCACGGACAACAACCACTGGCCCTATCAGATTTATGTTCGCGTTGGCCGCCGCATGATCAGCGACTATGTAATGACCGAATTGGATTGCCGAACTGAACGTGTGGCCAAGGACCCCGTTGGCATGGGATCATACAACATGGACTCCCACAACGCGCAGCGCTACGTGACTGAACAAGGCTATGCGCAGAACGAAGGGAACATTGAGGTTCCCCTTGACCAGCCCTATAAGATCAGTTACCGATCCATCGTTCCAAAACGGGGTGAAGCCAAAAACCTGTTTGTGCCCGTGGCGGTGTCGTCGTCGCATATTGCCTTTGGTTCGATCCGCATGGAACCGGTGTTCATGATTCTTGGTCAATCCGCGGCGACCGCCGCAGTGATGGCGATTGACGATGAAGTCACTGTGCAGGACGTGAGCTATGAGCGACTGCGGGAACGGCTTATCGCAGACGGTCAGGTGCTTACAGCTGAGTAAACGGCGTGTATACCGTGTCTATGCAGCAATGGTTGTGTGGCCATAGCGCCGCATATAATACCCGCGTTGTCAAAACAAACAGCATTGTTCAGGCCAA
>SLFT01000282.1 GCA_007124105.1 Candidatus Hydrogenedentota bacterium
GGACAAACCGCATTTATCCCGGCAAGACCCATGGGTTGATTGTGGATTACCTGGGCATCTTTGACGATGTGGCCACGGCGCTCGATTTCGATGAGAAGGCGGTGCAGCAGGTGATTACCAACCTGGACGACCTGAAAAAGGAACTGCCCGGCCAGATGACAGTGTGCCTGAATTTCTTCCCGGGGGTGGACCGCGCCGTGGGCGGTTATGAAGGGCTGATTCAGTCGCAGGCATGTCTGCCGGACAACACTGCCCGGGACAAATTCGCGGCGGAGTATTCGTTGTTGTCGCGCATCTGGGAGGCGCTGTCGCCTGATCCGTGTCTGGCGCCGTACGCAACAGACTACAAATGGCTGACCCAGGTATACGAATCGGTGAAGCCGCCCAGCGGCAACGGGAAACTGCTCTGGCATGCGTTGGGCGCCAAGACCATTGCGCTGGTGCATGAGAACGTGCATCTGGAAACCATCCGTGATGACCTGGATACGCTGGTGATGGATGCGGAGGTGCTCGAAGGACTGCTGGACACCAAAGACCCGGACAAGAAATCCAAGGAAGTGGAGATTAAACTCATTGCCCGGCTGCGGAAGCATAAGAACAACCCCGTGTTTGTTGCCCTGGGCGAACGTCTCGAAAAACTCAAGGAAAGACACGAACAAGGGCTGCTGCATAGTCTTGACTTCCTGAAGGAACTGCTGACGTTGGCGAAGGATGTGGTGCAGGCGGAGAAACAGGTAGACCCCGAAGACGAACAGGAAAAGGCCAAGGCGGCGCTGACCGAACTGTTCACGGCGGCGAAGACCGGCGACACGCCCGTAGTCGTTGAGCGGATTGTGACCGACATAGACGAGATCGTCCGCATGGTGCGGTTCCCCGGCTGGCAAAACACCAAGGCCGGAGAACGGGAAGTGCAGAAAGCCCTCCGCAAAGTCATCTACGTGAAATACCAGGTCAAAGACCAGGATTTGTTCGATAAAGCATTCGGGTATATCCGGCAGTATTATTGATGCTTTTCATTTTTCCGACGGAGAAACTACCAGATGGCAGAGCGAAAAACACGGGCAAATGCGTAAACACGGCGAACTGCTTCTTTGCAGAAGCAAGAATAACTCACCGATGAGCAAAGGCCATACATCAACGACAACCCGCATGTGCGCTCCTATCTTTCCAAATGGTCTGACACGGCCACCATGAAATCTTGGACGGCGGACAAACTGGTTTCGTGGATTGCAGAGAACATTTCGAGGGATGCAAGCAACACGATACTGTCCGAGGATGGCGTGAAAGCCGGGCGCGTGAACGGATAAAACGTCTCTCGGGCGACTGTGGCGCGTTTCCCGGCGCGTTCCACGGCGCCCCCTCCCTTCGATCTGCCGACCGCAATGGGCAAAGTCTTTGATCGCGATCTGGTTCATGCCGGTATTGCGGCGAAGGTGAAAGACGTGGACGGCAACGAGCGCATCAACAAGCGCAACGAGCGCGGCGAAAGCGTTGATATTCATTGCCTGAGACACACATACATCACAAACCTTGCGCTGAGCGGCGCAAGCATGGTCACTGTGGCGAAGGCGGCGCGGCATAGCGATCCGAAATTGACCTTGAAGGTATACGCGCATGTCGGGCTTGCGGAACTGTCCGACGTCGTTTCCATGTTGCGGAACCCATGACGCACAATCACGCGCAAGTTGTTAACGCTGGCGGCGATCCGGTGTCGCCCAAAGTGTCGCCCCCTGACGGCTTTTCTTCGCAAAATACTGCAATAATCTTCAATATTGGGGATCAAGTGGGCGAAGGAAAGAAACGCGTAAAGCCCAATAAAACCGCCTGTTTACAGGGGAAGGAATGGCGCGCCCAGCAGGGCTCGAACCTGCGGCCTCTTGCTCCGGAGGCAAGCGCTCTATCCAACTGAGCTATGGGCGCGTCTGTTTATATTATGCTACCACAGCGGCTTGGTTCTTGTCCAATGCGCTGCATTGGTTCTTGTGGCGTTGTGACAGACCGCTTTGCATTTTCGGGTGGCGTTATGGAACACTTGCGGCAGGTTGATGAACGATGAATTGAAAGGCGCAATGATGATAATGGTACTATTGCTTGTAATGTTGGCGGTGGGCGTTGGCGCTGCGGCGGATGTGACACCCTTTCCTGTGCCCGACGCGGCTCCCGATGCGCCATACACGGTTGTCGTGGGCGATGTTGCCGTGCCGGTGGAAAAGTGCGGGGCGGTGTTGCCTGTGTATTATGCGCGGGCGGTGGTGTCGGGCGCGCATCGGGCCGAGGTGACGGCGACCGCTTCGCCCGGGGCGCGTTTCGTGTTGTTGCCCGAGCGGTTGCGCGCGAATGTGTCTGAAACGCCCGGGCGCATCGCCTTTGACGTGATCGGGCGCGGCCCCTACGCCATGACGGTGTGGGCGGATGGCGTCGAGTTGCCGTCTTTTATCCTTGTGGTGGAAGACGTGGCGGATGTGCGCGATGCGCCTGCGCATGAGCGCCTGTATCGTCTTGAGCCGGTGGGCGCGGGGTTGGACACGGCGCGTATTCAGGCGGCATTGGACGCCTGCGCCGATGCGCCGGACGGCGGCGCGGTGATTTTCACGCCGGGCATTTATACCACGGGCAGCGTAACGGTCGGTCCGAACACGGTGGTGTATTTTGCGCCGGGCGCGCTTGTTCGCGCCGCGTCCGACCGCGATTTGATCACCGACCGGGGCATCTTCCATTTTACGCGCGCCGACAATTCGCGTATGTACGGGCACGGCGTTATTGACGGCCACGGCCATGTGCTTCGGTTGGAGCAGGAACTGAGCGCGCAGATCATCCGCGCGAGCACATCCACAAATCTTGTCATTGAGGACGTAACCCTGCGCAACGCGCCGGGCTGGACCTTTCTCATCCGCGGCTGTCGGGGGGTACGCGTGGATAATGTCAAGCTGTTCAGCGACTGGGCTGTCGCCAACAACGACGGCATCAACCCGGAGTCGTCGGAAGATGTGACCATAACCCGTTATTTCGGGCACGGCAGCGACGACACCATCGCCGTGAAGACGTTGCCGGGCGAAGGGTATTGGGTGAACGACGGCGCGGCGCGGAACATTACGGTGCGCGATTCCGTGGTGATGTGTCGCAAAACAGCGCTGAAAGCGGGCACCGAAACCAATCGCGACATCGAGAACCTGCTCTTCGAGAACATAGACATTATTCATTCGGCCCGGGGACTGGGCATCTGGATGCGCGACGGCGCCGCCATCCGCAATGTGGTGTTTCGCGACATCCGTATGCATCTGCGCGAGATTGACGGGGAATACATGAGCGGCGAGCCCTTCCGCGTGGTCATCCAGAAACGGCACGGGCTGGGAACCATCGAAAACATCCGATATGAAAACATCACGACGAACGCGCCGTTCCGCGCGTTGATCCAGGGGCGCGCGGACAGGCGCGCGGGCGGGCTCCTGTTCAAGGATATCGTTATTGACGTGTCGGACCGTCTCATCAAACGCGATCCCGCGCCTGTGTTCCGAATAGAGCACGCCGAGAATGTCCGCTTTGAGAATGTAACCGCGCGCTGGGCCACGGACGACCGCGAACCCTGGAGCGGGCTGTTCGAGATTGAGGACAGCGACGATATTGCCACAGGCGGCGCTGTGCTGCAATAGAGGCGTCAGGCATCAGGGAACAGGTGCAGTGATGCCCCGAAGAATCCAGCGGTTACTCTGTCCAGCAATTGCCGAGACTTGGCGGGATATCCGGGAATCCGTTGTTCATGCCCGCCGCGAGCGTTTTTTGTACGGGCGGAAACATGGGGAGGGTTGCCAGCGCTTTGACTGGGAAGAAATGCGCGGCTACAACGCGCGGGTCGTCGCCGGGCGCCGGTTGCGCGTTTTTGGCGATGTCTGCGGCGCAGGCGCGTTGGATAATGTGGCGCGACTGCAATCGAACTTGCGGATATGTAAACTCCCGATCAAAAAAGGAAAGTATCGCGAACTTGACAGGCACTTATACATAGAGATTCCCTGACATCGTGACCGTTCGTATACCCGAGATATTCTACATGAATCTTTCGTTACGAACGAATTGCAATAGGCGGAGTCTTGCGTGTAGGATGAACCCATGAAAGTATCAATGCGGATATATGTGGATACGTCCGTATTCGGCGGCGCGTTGGACGCTGAGTTTGAGCGGGCTAGTTTGGAATTATTCGATCATGCCCTTTGTGGCAATGTAGTCTTGTGATTTCCGGTCTGGTTGTTGACGAACTGCTCGGCGCACCTGATGCGGTGAAAGCCCTGTTCGAGGATATACGTCGTCTGGTTGAGATTACAGCGGTTACGGAAGAGGCTATCGAACTGCAACGCGCCTATCTGGACGTGGGCATAGTGGGACCAAAGCGTTTTGCGGATGCGCTTCATGTGGCTGTGGCAACGGTGTCACAGTGCCGCGCCATTGTGAGTTGGAATTTCAAGCATATTGTCCACTTTCGCAAAGTTCCGTTGTATAATTGGATAAACGCGTCGCGTGGTTACGGCGCCATTGCCATACATTCGCCGATGGAGGTTGTTTTCGATGAAGAAGACGTTTAATTGTATTGCTTTTCTGGACGAAGCTGCGGAGAATACCCGTGTGCGTTTGGCCGATCTGTCTGTGCGGCAGCAGGTGGCGTACTGGCGTGGGCGCAACAAGGAAATCCTGGCGGAACAAAAGCGGTTGTTGAAGGAAAAGGATGATGCCCATGCGTTTGGCTTCGTTCCACGTTTGCAGGCGCTTAGGAAAACGAGGAAGTCCTTTGATTGCGTACGGATGAAACATGAAGCGCAGGAACGAATCCAGGAGAAACTTGAGGGCAAATCACCGCAGGAACAGGAGGCCTATTTGCGCAAGCGCTCACGTGAACTGCTTAAACACAATGAAACTCAGCAGGACCTCCGAAGCCACGGACAGGGGTAAACGTGAGGTGAGAACATGGTGCGACTTGGCATCTCTATGCTCATGGTTACGAGTCTGGCGGCGAAGTGTCCCCATTCGCTGATGCGGCGTCGGTTTCGTCCGCCCACAGGTGATGCCCCGAAGAATCCAGCGGTTACTCTGTCCAGCAATTGCCGAGACTTGGCGGGATATCCGGGAATCCGTTGTTCATGCCCGCCGCGAGCGTTTTTTGTACGGGCGGGAACATGGGGAGGGTTGCCAGCGCTTTGACTGGGAAGAAATGCGCGGCTACAACGCGCGGGTCGTCGCCGGGCGCCGGTTGCGCGTTTTTGGCGATGTCTGCGGCGAAGGCGAGTTGGATAATGTGGCGCGATTGATCAGGCGCGACGCTTTCGCAGAGGAACAGGAGCCGTCCCGGCTGTATTTCCAGGCGCGTTTCCTCCCAGAGTTCGCGGGTCAGCGCGTCGCGAAGCGTTTCGCCCCGGCCCACGCCGCCGCCCGGAAGCAGGTAATAGGTGTTGCCGTCCTTGCGGTGTTCCGCCAGCAGCACGGTGTCGTCGCGCACGATGACAGCGGCGACGCGCACGCGCGGCCCTTGAGAATAACGCTTGTCTGTCATGGGATTCTTCTCCTGTTTCGTTGTTTGTGTGCGCTGGTTTCGCGCGATAGTATATCATGGCCCGTGGCGAACGGTGCGGAATAGCCGGTGACACGCGGTTTGTTTTCCAAAGAGACGTTTATGCTGTCTTTTGGTCGCCGACAGTGTTTTCGGTTGACCTGGCAGCGGAAGAGCTATTATGAAGGGACCGTTTATGAATTGTTTTACAGGAGTGTTCTTGTTGTTTTATACGACGTGTGCAGCCGTAAAGCAAACGGCATACACCGATGCCCGCGTCAAATACCCCACTACCATGTGCCCCCGCTACATTACGCGACCGCTGTGGATGGCGGTTCCTGCGTTGTTGTTGGCGGCGTTTATGCCGTTGGCCAGCGCCCAACTCGAGTTTGGCATGGCCGGGCCGGAGGTCAGCCATGAGGTTGCGCTCGAGACGGACGCGATTCATGGGGACGGCCCTTTTCGCGGCGCGGTACGTTTTACGCTGAGCGAAAACTGGCACGTGAACTCTCATGAGCCGCTTGAGGATTTTCTTATTCCGACGGTGTTGCGCATCGAGGATAAGCCGGGTTTCGCTTTTGAAAGCGTCGCCTATCCCGAGCACAGTTTGTACACCTTCTCTTTTTCCCCTGATCAGCCGTTGGCGGTGTATGGCGAGGTGTTCAGCATCGGTTTTGTCATTCATGCGGACGCGTCGGTGACGCCGGGCGATTACGAACTTGCCGGCGTGTTGCGCTACCAGGCCTGCGACGACACCCTATGCGCGCCGCCGCGCGACCATGCTTTTACCGTGTCGGTGA
>SLFT01000446.1 GCA_007124105.1 Candidatus Hydrogenedentota bacterium
CAGGCGTTTGCGACAATGTTATAGGGCGCGAAGCACGGTTGCTTGGGCAGTGGTATGGGATAGAAAACGCCGCACCCGATAGTGTTTTTCGCGAACAGCCGGCGCGCCTGGTCGCGTTCCGGCAAACGAACACTATACTGGTGATAGACGTGGTACTGTCCAGGAGATTCTACGGGCGTTTGTATCCCTCGTATTCCAGTCAAGTTACGCGTATAATAATGGGCGCGCGCGCGTCGCGCCTCGTTCCATTGGGCCAGATAACGCAGTTTCACTGTAAGCACCGCCGCCTGCATGGTATGCAGATGACTGTTAACGCCAACGGCAATGTGTTTATACAACGCGGACGCGCCATGACAACGCAGCAGGCGCACCCGCTCCGCTGTTTCATCATCATTGGTCAGTACGGCGCCTCCTTCGCCTGCGGCGCCGAGGTTTTTCGTTGGATAAAAACTACACGCCGCCGCATCGCCCCAGCATCCGGCGTTGACGTCGCCGCATCGCGCGCCCAGCGCCTGCGCCATGTCCTCGACAATCAACAAGCCGCGCCGCGTTGCAATCTCGCGAATGACCTCCATCTGCGCGCACTGTCCAAACAGATGTACCGGCATGATGGCGCGTGTTCGCGGCGTAATCAGCGCTTCGATACGCGCGGGGTCCATGTTGAATGTGTCCGGACATATATCGGAAAACAGCGGTATGCCGCCCGCATTCACAATCGCACCGGCTGTAGCAAAAAACGAGAAGGGGGTTGTGATAACCTCGTCTCCCGGACGCAGCTGCAACGCTTTGAGCGCCAGGAACAGCGCATCCGTTCCCGAGCCGACGCCGATGCAATGTTTGACGCCGACAAAGTCGGCCAAGGCGTGCTCAAAAGCCTCGAGCGCGGGGCCGCCTCGAAACTGTTGGCTTTCCAGCACGGCCATTACAGCCGCTTCAATCTCTGGTTTTATCGTCTCATATTGCGCGCGCAAATCCAGCATTGGCACTTGCATAATAGCGATCCCTATCGTTTATCTTGTATTGCGTGGCCGCTCAGCCTTTCAGACCACGCCGGTCTATCACACGAACAGCCTTGCCGTCGGAACGTTCAAGCGTTTTCGGGGCAACCAATTCAACCCGGGCATGAATGCCCGCGATTGTCTGTATTTTGCGATCAATACGGTCGCGCAGTTGTTGCATGTCGCGCATCTTATCGGAAAATACTTCCGCTCGCACCTCGACCTTAACCGTGACCTGGTCGAGCGCTGCCGGACGCTCCACTTCAATGAGATAATGCGGGGCCGTGCCTTCAACCTGGAACAGCGCTTCCTCGATTTGCGATGGAAACACATTGACGCCGCGAATGATCAGCATGTCGTCTGAGCGCCCCATCACGCGCGTCATACGCCTGGTGGTGCGTCCACACGCGCAGGGCCGGGCATCCAAGGCGGCAATATCGCGGGTGCGATAACGAATCATGGGCAATGCCTGCCGGGTGAGCGCCGTGAAAACCAGTTCACCATAGTCATAATCCTTCACCGGTTCCAGTGTCTCGGGATCAACGCATTCCACGAGGAAATGGTCTTCTTGTATGTGCATGCCGTCGCGCGCGGCGCATTCGCCGCTAACGCCTGGTCCGATAATCTCGGAGAGGCCATAGTTATTAAAGGCCAGCAAATCCATCTCCGCTTCGATCTGACGGCGCATATCCTCGGTCCACATTTCGCCGCCGAAATAAGCCAGGCGCAGCGGCAATGTCCTGGGGTCAATCCCCATACTACGCGCCACTTCTGCAATGTTGAGCGCATAGCTGGGCGTACAAATCAACGCGTCAGGTTGTAAATCGCGCATGAGATTGACCTGTCGCGTGGTATTGCCCGACGCCGCCGGGATAATTGCGGCGCCGACCTGCTCGATGCCGTAATGCAACCCGAATCCACCGGTAAACAGGCCGTACCCGAAGGACACTTGCGCCGTATGAGACGCGCGCAGCCCGCCCGCTACCAGGAACCGCGCGCAGAGCCGCGCCCACATACTCAGGTCGTCTCGGGTGTACCCCACAAAAGTAGGCATGCCCGTGGTGCCTGAAGAACCGTGTATACGCGCCATGTCGCTGCGCGGCACAGCGGACAGGCCCAGTGGATAATTGTCGCGCATGTCCGCCTTGGTGGTGAACGGCAACCGACGCAAATCATCCAGCGTTCGGATACTGTCCGGCGTGATCCCCTCACGCTTGAAAATCCCCTTGTAAAAGGGAACATTCATGGCGCGGAAAACCGTTTCCCGCAGTCGCGTCAGTTGAATTTCTTCCAACTCCTGACGCGGCAGCGATTCCTCTTTGTCCAACATTTTGTTGTCAACAACAAATTCGTTCATAGCAACCCTTACCTTTTGGATGCCGTCGTGTATGCGCAACTCGGGATGTCACCCTGGCGTTTGGGGCCACATGGCGCGCCAGGTTGCGGCGCATCGCGGGTCATCTTCGCGGCCATACTTGCCTGCCAACACGGCAGCCGACGGTTTGCGCGAAACGTCTTGTCTGTTGTCATCTGCGACGACACGCGGTGTAACGCGCAGCCCCAACGATGCGCCACACGCGCCCGTATACGCAATGGAACAACGACAATCAGATGACCTGAAGATACAGACAACGGTTGTCGTCCTGGTTGCGCCAGTTAACAGGCCCACGGTGTGTTATTTCCGGCACTAACAACACCATCGTTCTTGCATATTCAGGGCCTACTGCCGCGCGCGGTCGAATAGTTCCACACCGTCCACGACACTAATGCCCGCTGCCTGCAATACCTCAATAGCGGCGTCAGGATTATCGAAACGAAACACGAGCACCGCCCTGTCACCGCTACGAAACGTGAACGCGTACATGTACTCGATGTTCAGTTTTGCCGCTTCGATGGTTTCCAAGATAATGGCCAGTCCACCCGGCCTATCCTCTACTTCCGTGGCAACTACTTCGGTTATATTTACCACGGCGCCTGATTTTTCGAGCACTTCTTTGGCTTGCTGCCAGTCGCGCACGATGAGACGCAGAATACCGAATTGTTGTGTATCCGCCAGCGCCAGCGTCAGGATGTTGATGCCCGCATCCGCAAGGATACGGCAGGGCTCACTCAGTCGGCCCGGCTTATTTTCCAGAAACATGGATAGTTGATGAATTTTCATCGCTAATTCTCCCAGCGTTATTGTTTGTGCCTTGGTCTTGTTTATTTCTTTCGCAGGTCAAGTACGCGCTTGGCTTTGCCTTCGCTGCGTTGTATGGTGTTAGGCTCGACCAGCCGCAAATTAACACGAATGTTGATGATGCGTTCGATGGATGCTGACAATTTACGGCGCAGGGTTTCCATGGCGCCCACGGTATCGCTAAAAGCTTCCGGCGTGACTTCCACCTGCACTTCAACATCGTCCATGACGCCGTCATTAGTCAACACGATCTGATAGTGGGGCGCAGTGCCTTCCACGGCCAATAGCGCCTCCTCAATTTGCGAGGGGTACACATTTACGCCGCGAATGATAAACATGTCGTCGCTGCGACGCGATATGCGGCGGATACGGCGAATGCTGCGGCCACAGGGGCACGCCTCAGTCTGCAATGCGGTAATGTCTCGGGTACGATAGCGAATCATGGGCATGGCCTGCTTGCTCAGTGTTGTAAGCACCAATTCGCCCTCTGAACCGTCCGGCAAGGGTTCTAATGTTTCCGGATCGATTATTTCGGGATAGAAGTGGTCCTCGAAAATATGCAGGCAATTCTGCTCGCAGCATTCGCTGCCCACGCCCGGTCCGATAATTTCGGAGAGCCCGTAAATGTCGTAGGCCTTGATGTTCGCCTCGGGCTCGATGCGTTTGCGCATCTCGTCCGTCCAGGGTTCCGCGCCGAAAATACCCGCCTTCAAAGGCAATTCGCGCAGGTCTATGCCCATCTCCGGCGCGCGCTCCAAAATGCGCAGGAAATAACTTGGCGTGGCGCACAACGCCGTTGTACCGAAATCTTTCATAATCATAATCTGACGGTCCGTGTTGCCGCCGCTGATGGGAATGACCGTTGCGCCCAGCGCCTCGGCCCCGTAATGCGCGCCCAAACCGCCGGTAAACAATCCATATCCATAAGCGTTCTGAACGATGTCGCCGCGATCAAGACCGCATGCGGCAAAGGTGCGCACCATTACGCTTGCCCATACACGCAAGTCCTCGCGGGTATACGCCACAACAATCGGCTTGCCCGTGGTGCCGCTGGAAGCGTGAAGCCGTACAATTTCGTTCATGGGGCTTGCGAACAAGCCAAAAGGATAGGTGTCGCGTAAGTCCACTTTCACCGTAAACGGCAACAATGCAATGTCCTTCAGCGATTGAACATCGTCGGGTTTAACCCCCCGCTCATCCATGCGCTCGCGAAACAAGGTCACGTGGTCATAGGCCCGTTGCGTTACGGCCTTCAGACGGTGCAATTGCAGCTGTCGCAACTGCGCGACAGGCAAATAATCCGGAGCGCTGACAGGATGAAAAGCGCATCCGGCGTCATGCCAGAATTCGTTCATACCATTTCCCTTCTGTATCTTTCTGTCCGTGGTTTCGTTGTCTTGCCGCTGGGCATCGTTGTGCCGCCTTCCGGCACGGCAGTTTTAGAGAGAGGCTCAGGCGCCTCTTGAGAACCGCCCCATGCATTTTTCGTACAACCATAAGTATATACAATAGCGCCGTGGCGGGCAAATGTTGGGCCAATAGAAGTCGTATCATATCTTCAGACATCCTGAGCGCGACGGAATCGACAATGGCACTTTTAGAGCCAACACATAGACTGAGTAAAAAAGGGACTGACTGCCAAATAGTTCTTAGTCCTGAAGAAAATCTTGTGTGGCGAGTTCGCTATTTGGTAGTCTGTCCCTTTTTTACGGCCTTTTATGCAAAATCAGTTTCCGGAAAACCATGCCAAAGCACCGTCGAGTTCAGGATGTCTGATCTTGCAACGAGCATGACGTATAGGTATGATGGAACAAGCAAAATCAACAACAGGAAAGACAACATAATGAAACATAACAACATCGCTATTATCCTTTCGCTGTTGGCCATCGAGGTACTTGTCGCATCGCATGTATACGGGGAAAATAGTTTTTTGCCTGGCGAACGCGTTCTGTTTGAAGCGCACAACTGTTATCCGTACCATGGACTCTGGCGCAATCGTATAGACGTTGCGCTTGCCGCGAGCTTTCCTCTCGGCATCGAACTGGACCTGATGTGGCACGAGGGCGAAGAAAATGACGCGGGGCGACTGGTGGTCGCTCATAATGGGCCGCTCACCGACCAGGAACCCACGCTGGAAGCCTATTTCTTTGAGCGGGTTCGCTCTTATGTGGAACAGGCACTCGCATCGGGCGATACCACTGACTGGCCCTTGATCACGCTCAATATTAACGATATCCGCAGTAATCGCCCCGAACCCTTCGAGGAAATACAGCGTCATACCGAAACGTACAAGGACTGGCAATGTACCGCCACAAAAGGCGCCGCGCCCGACCCGCCCGCGCCGTTAACGGTACGTCCCGTTCTCGTGCTCTCCAACAGCCGTAATTTGGCTGTCCAACATTTCTACGACGCTGTTCCCGAAGGCGGCGCCTTGCGCGTTTTTGGTTCTGGCAGCGCGGACAGAGATGCCGACAACTTTCGGCGCTGGATAAACTATGGCTGGGGGGCGGTGGAACCAGAAGGCCAGCGGTATGCAACAGCATGGAATACAGAAAAAGAGGAGCGATTACACGCTCTGGTGCAAAACGCTCATGACCGCGGCTACTGGATTCGTTTCTTTTCTCTCAATGGCCATGGCCCCATTGTCGGCCTGCGTCTGGGGTTGAACCCCTTCTATAACTTTGGTTCTCTTGACGCCGTGCAAATCCGATGGCGGGCCGCCTATGAAGCAGGCGTGGATTTCATCGCCACGGACCAAATTGCCCAGGCGCAACAATTTGAACGCGCGGCAGAGCTACGTGATTGACGCGCATATTGCCGCAGGTTTTCCTGGTATGACCAGGGCTCTCGCTATCGCGTTCCCCGTCTCGGCCGCAATACGCCCGGCATTCATTTTGTCGAGATTTTCCATCCCACGCGCCGCTTATGCTGTTATGCCTTATATACCTACCGGTAGACAGGCATCCCCTTTTTTCTTCCATTATTCTATCGTCCAACATGGTACAATATAAGCGAGGCAGGTTTACATGAGGAACAAAGTTTCTTTAGCGACGGCATTGTCAACAGCAGTTGATGATGGAACGTTTTATTGATGTGAGCAAAGTTAAATCGGATGCAAAAAAAATTCAAAACCCGGGAATGTATTTACACCGGGGAACGTTTCCTTAAGTAGAAGCAACGACAGTTTAATCATCCCCCTCGAAATCGCCGGGTGCGATTTCGGTTGGCCTTTTGACTCGCCCTGTACGTCTAGTGCAGGAATAAGCGAACCTGGGTAACCCAGGCAAAAGCGGGACCGTAGTAGGTTTCCCCCCCACTTCCTCCCCTCCCCTTCCCCTGCTGCGGTCCCGCGATTTTTTTATGCCCCCGCGCAAATGCGCGGTGCGCGTCATGCGTCGGGGTCAATTCTGCGCAGACGCGCGGGCTCCACGGCCTCCGGCGTGGGCATCACACCCGAGACCAAAAAATGCGTCCAACGACGCAAATCATTCAAAATACATATCAGTGCGGGAATGAGCAGCAATGTCAATAACGTGGCAAAGGAGATACCCGCAGCGATTGATATTGCCATGGGGATCAAAGGCCGCGCAGCGCGGTCTGTTTCGGTTATCAACGGGGCAAGTCCGCCAACCGTCGTGATGGTAGTCAGAAAGATGGCGCGAAACCGTCGCTCGCCGCCCCGGCGCACCGCTTCATAAAACGGCATGCCGTCGGCCACATAGTTATTGATGCGTTCGATGAGCACAATAGCGTCGTTGACCACCACTCCCGCCAGCGCGACCAGCCCGAACACACTCATCATGGTAAGGTCGTAACCAAGCAACATGTGCCCAAACACAGCGCCGCTCATACCGAAAGGCACCGTTACCAGAATCACCAGAGGCTGCACATAGGAACGGAACACCGTGGCAACAATAATAAAGATGCCGATAATGGCGAGGGGAAACCCGATATACAAACTGTCTATCGCTTCTCGAAAGGCCTGATGGTCGCCTTTGAACTCCATGTTTACATCGCGATGTCGCGCCTGCAAATCCGGGAAATAGTCGGTAACCAGATAATCAATGATCTCGCGCGCGTTGGCTATATCCGTCTGCACATCCGCAGAAACGACAAGCCTGCGCTGTCCGTTTGTACGGCGTATCGCTGTGGCGCCGCTGGCGTATTCGATGTCAGCCACGGAAAGCAACGGCACTTCAATGGCGCGGCGCCGGGCGCTCGCGGTCGGTATCCCCCCCATTGCTGCCATGTCTCCCATTGCCGCCATGCCGCCCGCCGCGGGCATGGCCGACGGCATGGAAACGCGAATGCGTATGTTCTCGAACAGGTCGAGCATCTTACGGTCATCCTCGGGATACCGCACACGCACACGCACATCGTCTGCGCCGCGCTGTACGCGTACCACCTCCTGACCATAATACCCTGTGTATATCTGCCGCGCCAGATCAGCCACATGTAGTCCGAGCGCACGCGCCTCGGGTTTCAGCCGCAGTATAATCTCATTTGGGCCCACACGAAAATCGTCCTGAATCTGATAGACGCCCGCGAATCCTGCCAGTATCTCTTTGAGGTCCTCGGACGCCGCGATCAGTTTGTCCAGTTCCGTGCCTTCCAGCCAGATTTCAATGGGCTGGGCCGTAGGGCCGCTCTCGCCGCCCTGCACAGTCAACGCAAGCGCGCCGGAGATCATCCCAATTTTCTGTTCCCAGGCGGGCATCAACGTGTCAACATGGATATCCCGCGCCAGCATATCAAGCAAGTCAACCCGCACAGAGCCAAAATTAGTGCCCGATTCCGAACCGCCGCGCTCGTCAAGTCGCGAACCAACAATAGCAAAGGTGTTTTCGACCAACGGCGCGCCCGACCCTGTCTTCGTCTCGGCGGCAAGCTCACGCAACGCCTCTTCCATCTGAACAACCGCCGCCTCAGTAATATCTAACGGCGTACCGCTGGGAAACTCAATGACAGCCGACATGTTGTCGCCATCCATGCGCGGAAACGTCTCAAACTTTATGAACCCGCTGTCCACAACGCCCCAGGTAACAAGCAACACCATAATGGCAAAACACAGGCTGACATAACGCCAACGCAACACCAATACAATTGTAGGACTGTAATAGCGTTCCACGAAACGCTCGAGACTCAGATTCATCTTTCCATGAAACCACAGGCCCACCCGTTGCACTATGTTGCCCCTTTTCCGGAGCACATTGGGATCAGGCAAATGATTCAGGTGAGCGGGGAGCAGTATCAGACACTCGATGAGCGATACCGCCAGCGCGGCAACCACCACCAGTGGCAAAACCACGATCATACGGCCCAATGTTCCGGCCACAAAAAAAAGCGGCATGAACGCAATAATACTGGTGGTGACAGCGGCGATCACCGGCAATCCCACCTCGAGCGTCCCCTCCACAGCCGCCTCCAATGGCGGCATCCCATTCTTGCGCGCCACATAAATGGCCTCGCCAACAACGATGGCATCGTCCACAATGATGCCCAGCACGGTGATCATCCCAAACAAGGTCATCATGTTGATGGTCACGCCGTAATACCACATGACGATAAACGCGCCCATGATGCTTACCGGCATGCCCATACCCGCCCAAAAACTGAGCCGGATATCCAGAAACAGCCACAACATCACAAACACTACTACTAAACCTATCAGACCGTTGCGCATCAACAGATCAATGCGCGCTTCCAGACGTACTGACCGCCGCCGCCAGGGGGTCAGCGTGACGCCCTCAGGCAATGTGGGTTGCTTGCGTTCCACGTAGTCCATCACGGCACGATCTATGACAAGCGTGTCTTCCGTCTTGGTTTTGCGCACCTGGATGTTGATGGCCTTTTCGCCATTGAACCGCATATAGGTGGTTTCCTCGGTGAGGCCGTCGCGAATAGTCGCAATGCGATCCAGCGTAATCTGTTGGCCGCCGGGCTGTGCCAGCACCACAATGTCTTTGAAATCCTCGCCCGTGTAATTTCGCCCGATAGTACGCAAACGAATTTCTTCGCCTTCGGTACGCATAACGCCACCGGGTACATTCATGCTGTTTGCCCGCACCACCTGCGCCACCTGGTCAAAACTGATGCCGTACTCGCGCAGCCTTTCGTCGGAGACCTCAATGGCAATTTCGTAGGGACGCCCACTGACCACATCCGCCTGCGTCACCTCGGGCAAGGCGCGGATTTCCTCCTTGATCGTCTCGGCGTAACCCAACAAGTCCACATCGCTGAGCTCGGGTCCGGTCACAGAAAGCATCAGCACCTGCATACGCAGGACAAACTCCTCGACCCTGGGCCGTTCGGCGGCGACAGGAAATGTGGCGATGGCGTCCACGGCACTACGGATATCTTCCTTGACCCGGCGTACATCGTAGCCTTCGGCAACTTCGATAACGGCCAAGGATGCGTGCTCGGCCGACACTGTAAGATATTCGCGAACCCCCTCAAGGCCGTCCAGAGCCTCTTCTATGCGACGGCTGATGCCTTCCTCGACTTCCTCGGGGTCGGCCCCCGGCCACGGCACCGCCACACGCACCATATCCAGTTCGATATCCGGAAAGGTCTCGCGCGACATGTTCCTGATGGCCAGATAACCGCCAAAAAAGATGAAGAGCAACAGAATATTCGCGAACACAACATTGCGCGCAAAACTGGTAAAGATGCTTTTCACAAGACCACGCCCCGCCGGTAAAATATACAACACCCGTCCGCAAGCGATTGCGCGCGGACCACTGGGAAAACAAAGGCGGACATCGTGCCGCTATGACGAAATTGTTTGCGGTTCACCCGGTTTCCAATATATTGAGCCCCAACACTTACGATACATGAATGGACAGTATTATACGCGCCAATGCCGACGCAGTTCACGTCAGTACGCGTTTTTGACATCCGAACCCGCGTTTATGTTTCGTTTGGGATACATGATCGCGCCCGTCAACGGCGCGCGCTCAGGAAAAATCTGCCTCGGGACTGTCAAACAACAGAGCGTATCCATTATAATCCCTTTTGTAAGGTTGTGCTGTTGTTACCCAGGGGCCATATAAGGAGACCAGATGGCCGCGGATATGGACGCCGGGCAGAAGCTTGCCGTAAATGCGATATATAACACCGATTGTATCGCGGGGATGCAAAAGATACCCCCGGGAACCATTGATTTAATCATCACCGACCCCCCTTTCGCGATTGATTTCAAGGCGCAGCGCTCGAATTACAACCGCACAGGAGACCGGGTTATCCCCGGCTATAATGAAATCAGTGTACAGGATTACCCCGCGTTTACCCATTCCTGGATGACCCATGCGTATCGTGTTCTGGCCACATCGGGCAGCGCCTTTGTCTTTTCCGGGTGGAACAACCTCAAGGATATCCTAATCGCGGCGGATGACGTGGGCTTTATAACAGTGAACCACCTCATCTGGAAGTATCAATTCGGCGTGGCCTGTAAACGGCGCTTTGTCACCTCCCATTATCATTGCCTGTTCCTGTGCAAGGACGACCAAAAGCGCGCGTTTTTCAACAGCGCCCGGTATGACGCGGACGCGCGCACGGAAAAGGGCGGTAGTCTACGCTACCGCGACATGGAGGATGTGTGGCACATCAAGCGGGAATACTGGCGCGGCGACAAGAAAACACCAACGAAACTGCCCGCAGCGCTCATCCATAAAATTCTGCAATACACGAGCGTAGAAGGAAATGTGGTGCTCGACCCCTTCCTTGGTTCCGGACAGGTGGCCATCGTGAGCAAACAATACAACCGACAATACATCGGCTTTGAGATTGTCAAAGACTATTATGACTTTGCGCGCGAACGACTCGACAATGGCGCCTACCGTATCCCGACCGATACAGCGTAGACGCCGTTTCCCACGACACTGCCGCAGTTGTCCCGGTGGGTTCCGCTTCGCTTTACCCACCCTACACTTCACCTTTGCAGTTTTTTGTTAATAGTCACTTTGCCGCAATGACCACGACCATACCGTGGTCAATACCCCAGCCGACGTTCAATCTGCGTGATATGGCGCTCAGCCCGCTCGGCCGCGCGTGACCCGGGTTCCAGCGCTATGATTTCCATGTACACATTCAATGCGCCCTCGAAATCGCCCGCTGTACGCTGTACCTCAGCCAGACGGTTCATGGTGGCAATATCGCCCGGACGCGCCGCCAGGGCGGCTTCATAATGATATTGCGCCTGCCCATAGTCGCCGTTGCGGCGATAGATTTCCGCCATTTGGCGGTAAGGCAACGGGTTCTCAGGCGCGTCGGCGGCCATACTCTCATATTGCGACAGCGCCTCGCCATAGTTGCCCATACGCTGCTGATAATCCGCCCAGGCGCGGCGCGCGTCCATGGACTCCGGCGCCGATTGATTCCATTGCGCCAGGACGCGTCCCTCATCTTCGCGCGCGTTGATACGACGATACATGTGCGATGTCCTGAGATAGTCGCCCATGGAACCATCGGCCATCTGTTCGTAAGCGCCAATATAGTGGAGCGCTTCCTGGTCCATGCCAACACGCGCATACGCGTCCGCCAGCAAGTAGTAGGGCTCTGCCTCGCCCGGCGCGTTTTCAAGCCATTGCTGATAGGTGGCGATCTCAGCGTCGGGCGCTCCTATCTGGCGTTGCACCTGGCCCATCTGGCGCCAGGCGCGCGCGTTGGTGGGATCATGCTCCAGACTTTCCTGCAACATCTCCGCTGCGGCCGCGTAATCACCGTCGCGAATCCGGTCCTGCGCTCTGGACAGCAACGCGCTGGCGCGCTGCGCCGATTGCGCGGCATCATCCCCTTCGCTTTTCTCTCGCTCGTCGGACGCGTCTTGTCGTCGTCTGGCGTCGGTTCGGGTTCTTGACCCTGTGGACGCGGCCGCGCCGTCGTCACCGTCATCGTTACGGCCACGCGCGCCGGCATCCGTTCCGGACGCGCCACCCGGACCACTCCCGCTGTCAGCAGCGCTCGCGTCCCCATCAAATCCAGAACCATCAGCAACCAACGCCGCGCCCGATTCGTCGCCACCGTTTTCCGTTGCGGACGCAACCTCCGCCGCTTCTCGTTCCTGGCGACTGCGCCGTATCTCCCGCGCGCGCGCAAGTGCCTGTTCACGGGTGGTCGTTGCGGCGCCGTCCTCGCCGCTGCCGCCGTCCGTTTCCAGGCGCGTCTCGATCACTCGTTCCGGCGAATACTTGTAAATCACCACTACCGCCACCGAAGCAAGCGCCACCAATAAACATATTATCCCGACTATCCACTTAGTATCCATAAAACACAACGTCCTCCTTTGTGTACACATCTTTTACGCAGCCTGCCGTTGGGTGTTGTGTTGCCAGTATTCTTTTGTCCCTGTTGCGCAGCAGGCCACTGCAATCCATCTACTTTATAACGTTTTTAAAACGCAAAATGGACGACGAGTCAGTCGAGGGACCAGGAGTATGATATGAGCGCGGCGCATGCCCTGCCAGCGGCTCAGTGCATTTCCACGCTGCAATCGCCAATAGCGTTCCGGTAATAGTGGAACTCCACATTGGGATGTTTCGCAAGCAGACTCATGGGTACGGCCGCATCGGCGATGCCCTTGCTGATCATGAAGGCGGTCAGCCGCATGCCGAAGGGGTTGTCGTGGTTCCCTGCCTGCCAGATGGATACCTTCTCTGATTTCCACGTTTCAACGGGTCCGACAGTCATGGCATGGGTGGGCACTTCGGCCAGGCGTCCACCACCGGAAGTGCGCGCGTTCTGCATGATGGTCATCGGGTGCAATTCCACCAGGCGCGTACCCAGTTTCAGGTATTCCTCCGGAGAAGGCGGCGCTTCCGTCCAGGCGCCTTCGCGTCGCGGCGGATCATTAAAGGCCCAATGCTTAACATCGCCCTGACCACCCTGCATCACAGCGCAACGGGCCTGGTCAAAGGTGGCGCTAAATGCCTCCGGATCGTTCAATGGGAACTGAAGGTTCTCGGGTCGCGGGCGCAATTCAGGCCGCATCAGGTTGAAACACAGTTCCATGTCCGCTTTTTGAAACGAAAGGGGATGAGACCCGTCCACAGCCTTGCCGTCAAGTACCCACTCGTCCATGCCCCAGAAATACGCGCCAAGCGCGCCCAGATCGAGGTCCAGTTCATTAACCAGACGCGCCACCAGCGGCAACTGCTCGGTGGGGCCAATGGGCCCGCAAACGCCCACTGGCTTGTCCGGGGTTGACTGACGCCACGCCGTAATGTATTCAAGCGCCTCGGCCAGATACAAGTCCTCGAGGCTGTCATGAAACACAACCTGGAATCCATCACGCGACAGGGCCAGCAGGTCATCCGCATTTAATTGCGCAACGTCTCGCAATAACGCGTCGTCCAGCGTGGTATAGTCCCACCAATCCGGCGCTACAACACTTTTTTTTCTCATGGTTCTTCCTCTCATTAGTCAGGTTTCGGCTTCAGAATCTACCGCCTTCATTATGACCGATCTGACGATGCGTCTTCCAGTTATCGCGGGTAACATAAACACAATGTTTTCCTCTTATGGGTTGCGGAAATAGCCAACGATGGGTCGCGCAAAGCATCTTGTCTGACACTATCGCCACAAGTTCGCGACAGCGCTGGTTTACACAGCAAGGGCCGCATTGTAAATTTGGACTGAAATCCATTTATAATGATATGCGTCAAACGCGCTGCACCTTCTTCCTGACAAGCGGGGCAACGCAGCCGTTGTAATGAGTCATTAAGGAGAGGAAACCATGCAGGGTGTTGAAGGTAAAACCGCCCTGATTACCGGCGCCGCAAAACGGCTGGGCGCCGCTCTGGCGCAGGGGCTTTCCCGCGCGGGCGCGTGCGTGATTCTACACTGCCACCGCTCGCGGGGGGATGCCGACCAGACCGCCGCCGCCATCATAGACGCCGGCGGCAATGCATCGGTAATCGAAGCGGACTTGAGCGACAACGCAGCAGCAGACGCGCTGATGGGTCGTGCAATAGCCCTGGTTGGGCCGATTGACGCGCTGATAAACAGCGCTTCCATTTTCCACGAATGCGACTTCGCTGAAACCATGCCGTCAGCGATCCATGAAAACATGAACATTAACGCCATCGCGCCCATGCTGCTGGCGCGCCGGTTCGCGGAGCAACAGCGTCCCGGCGCTATCATCAATTTACTTGACACAATGGTCATGGATTACGACAAACGGCATATCCCCTATCATTTGAGCAAGCGTACACTGCAAACGCTTACCCGGATGATGGCTGTGGAATTTGCGCCAGACATACGAGTCAACGCCATCGCGCCTGGACTCATCCTGCCGCCGCCGGGCGAGAATATCACATATCTGGAAAAGCTGGCGCGCTCGAATCCGTTGCAGCGACACGGGGGCCCCGCTGATATCGTAGAAGCGGCCCTGTTTCTGCTGCGCGCGGGTTTTGTTACTGGCCAGACGTTGTACATTGATGGTGGACGTCATCTGCGAGGCAGTATGTATGAATAGTATTTCGTACGACAAGATTCATATTCGCGAGCTGCGCGTCCACTGTATTGTGGGTATTTTTCCTGAAGAACGCGAAAAAAAGCAGGAGATTGAACTGAACATTACCCTTTACACGAATCTAAGCGATGCGGGCAAGAGCGATGCCATCACCGATACTGTAGATTACAAGGAGATAAAACTACGCGTTCTGGAGATGGTGGAGGGCTCCAGCTTCTACCTGATAGAACGATTGGCGCAGGCTGTGGCCGACCTCTGCCTTGAAGCGCCCCGTGTCGAGGCCGTTACTATTACACTGGACAAACCCGGCGCGTTACGATTCGCGCGTAGTGTGGCCGTGGAAATCACCCGGAGAAAACACAATGGACGTTAAGAATGGCGCTACTTATGCAGGCGCCTGTTACATCGGCGTAAGCGCAAACCTCAACCCCGAACGCAATATTATCAGAGCCTTGGACCTGCTGCAGAAAACATATCCGTTTACGGGGGTATCAAGATTCTACCGCACCAGGGCAATAGACCGTCCCGAACAGCCCGACTACCTCAACGGCGTTGTCGGCATAGAACACGACGGCGCGTTGCGGCCCCTGAAATTCAATGTGCTGCGCAAAATAGAAACCGCGCTCGGGCGGGAACGCTCCAAAGACTCCTGGGCGGCGCGGCCTATTGATCTCGATATCCTGTTGTGCGGCGATCTAATTGTGCGCGAGACGGGACTCATTGTGCCCGACCCCGACATCCGCGAACGACCGTTTATCATGGCAGCACTACTCGACTTGGACCCGGATATTACGCTGCCTGATAACCGCGGCCCACTCAACGCCATTGCGAAAAGCCCGGCGATCAAACAGGTGGAGGTGGCCCGCGCTTTCACGCAGAAAGTCAAGGAAAGGTTTGCGCCATGAATACAGACCGCGTTGCCGCGCTGATGCGCGAACTATTGATTGAGATAGGGGAAGACCCTAATCGCGACGGCCTGCTCAAGACGCCCGAACGATTTGCGCATGCCATGAACTTCCTGACCCAGGGCTATAAACAGGACCTTCATGAGATAGTAAACAACGCTATCTTCGACGCCGAATCCAATAATATGATTATTATGCGCGACATCGAGCTTTACAGCCTGTGCGAGCATCATGTCCTGCCATTCTTTGGGCGCGCCCACGTAGGCTATATCGCGCGCGATAAAGTCATCGGCTTGAGCAAGATTGCGCGCATCGTGGATTATTTCGCGCGACGGCTTCAGATTCAAGAACGGCTTACCGCGCAAATTGCGCGCGCCATCATGGACCACACCAACGCCGAAGGCGTCGGCGTCGTGGTGGAATGCCGCCATCTATGCACCATGATGCGCGGCGTTGAAAAGCAGACATCCATCATGACCACCTCATCGGTACTGGGCAGCTTCCACGACGACGAAATTACGCGCCAGGAGTTCTTACAGTTGATTAACAGAAAAGCCTATTGACCGTTGCATGGTCATCACCGTAGTTGCATCAGAAACCGGATGAGATATACGGGCTAGTTCTCTGGCAACGTTTCACGCAACAGCCGAAGCGCGTTTTCGCCCATGATTTTGGCGATATCGTCGCGAGACATATCCGCCTGGAGCAGCGCGTCCGTGATTAGGGAAACGCCGCTGGCGTCAAAGGGCGTTGTGACAGCGCCATCGAAATCGGAACCCAGCGCCAGATGGTCCACGCCGACCAGCGCAACCCCATAGAGGAGCGCGCGGGTAATGGAGGCCACATCGCGCCCGCCGGTTGTCCAGGGGAAATAGGCAACACCGATGACGCCGCCCTGTCCGGCTATTCGCCGCGCATGGACGTCGCTGAGGTTGCGTTCATTGTCGCATACCCCGGTGAACCCGGCGTGTGACACCGTCACCGGACGGGTTGCAATATCCAATACATCGTCAATCAGCGCGGGCGAGGCGTGGGCAAGGTCTATCAAAATACGCTTTTCTTCCATGCGCCGGACAACCGCTTCTCCAAATGCCGTCAGTCCGCCGCGATTTCCCCCATGTGCCGCGCCGCCGACATCATTACCCGCCAGATGCACCAACCCCGCAATACGCACACCGGCATCATACAGTGTATCCAGATTCTCGAGATTGCCTTCAAGACAATGCAACCCCTCCACACCCAGAACGCCCGCTGTCAGGGTCGGAGCCCTTTCCCTGTCGCGCAGGTACGCTTCGAGTTGCGTCGTCGAGGCAACAATACGAAACGTGCCTTCCGACCGCTTTTCAAGCGCGTGCAGCCGTTCCGTAGCATACAACGCCCTTTCAAACGTACTTGTCCAAGCACGCCTGGGCCAGCGTTGCGCTGCGATCAGCAGAGTAAGCGCATCGAAATCGGTTGGGAGCCAGGGAACACCCGCGCACACCGGCGTCTGTGTTGGAATAGCAAATATTTGAAGCGCAACGTTGCCTTCCGTGAGACGGGGCAAGTCCACATGTCCATAATTGGCGCGCACCGACAAATCGCGCGACGAAATCAAGGCGTCGCAATGTAAATCCACAACGGTTAAGGATTGGTGCAACGCCTCTGCTTCAGGCATTACGACGTAAGGCCTATTCAGACGTGTCCGATTGACGAGGCGATCAAACAGGGGCGGCACACACCAGAAAAAGAAAAGAACGCCCGCCAGCGCAAAAGCAGTCGCTCCGCCAATAAGACATCGTTTCCAACCTCGCTTATACATAGGGCTTGACTCCGTTTCTTGCCAACACGAGGCATTCCTGACGCCCGGGAACAAATTTTCCTGTCCGGAAGACATCGCCATATATCGCCTGCAGTATGGTATTCTGTAAAGGCTGTGTTGTACAGTGCCTATCGCGTCTGCCTCAATGTATGCATAATACGCGAACTTGTCAAGCGCTTCAAGAAAATCGCCCAGGGCAATTCCGCACACGCGATCGGAATCCTATTACAGGATGACTAGACAGTGTTTGCATAAGTGCGGTGTCTAGTAGATTGCCGACAGTATTTTTTGGAACGGTTTACAACGACCAGCCCTCGCGATAAGGGGGATTGATGAATGCCGTAGCGTCTGGGTTGTCTTTGAAGGTCATGGTTTCGGCATCCCAGCGGAGGATGGTGCGTGGGAAACGTTTGGCTATGTTGCCGAGGAGCGCCGTTTCGGTGAGCGGGCCGGAATACGTGAAATCGGCGCCGGCGGGCGTACCGCTCTTGCAACCACGCACCCAGTCCATTTCGTGGGAGCCGGACACGCGCTCGATAGTCTCGGGCGGCGGGGTAAACGCATCCATCTTTGCCTTGGGCAGCAGGCGCGGGCTATTGCCGTAGGTGCCGCAAGTGAGCAGACCGTTTTCACCGACGAATAATGCGCCGCCTTCGCCGTCGCCAAGGTCGCGGGGATTCTCCACATCCGGATGGCGCGGCGGTTCCAGTCCGTCGTACCAAGACAGCGTAACCGGTGGCATGTCGCCCCGTGCGGGGAACTGGTAGCGCACGATGGTGGCGATGGGGTGGGTTTCGGGATTGAGGTTGGTGCTATTTGCTTCTACTGTTTCCGGAGCGCCGAGATTGAGCGCCCACACGACTGGGTCAAGGGTGTGCGCGCCCCGGTCGCCCATCATGCCGCAGCCAAAGTCCCACCAACTGCGCCAGGTAAGCGGATGATAGGTGGGATGATAAGGCCGATAAGGCGCGGGGCCGAGCCACAGGTCCCAGTCGAGCGTATCGGGCACAGGCGGCGCTTCCTCTGGACGCGCGCCCAACGGCGAACTCCAGTAGGCGTGCCCCCAAGGGTAGTAACTGAGACTGCACCATGTAATAACTTCATGCACCTTGCCTATGGCGCCCGCGGCGATCCACTCGCAGACCTGCCGCGCGTCCCGGCCGGAGTGTCCCTGTATGCCCATCTGGGTGCATACGCCCGTTTCCTTCGCGAATGCTGCAAGCCGACGTGATTCATGGACCGTGTGAGTCAACGGTTTTTGACAGTAGACATGTTTGCCTGCGCGCATCGCCGCCATGGCGATGACGGCATGAGTATGATCGGGCGTCGCAATGACAACGGCATCCAAATCCTTTTCTCTTTCCAACATGACGCGGTAGTCGGTGTAGACCTGTGCATTCGGATATTCCTGGAAGGTCTTTGCCGCATATTCCGTGTCCACATCACACAGCGCCACAATGTTCTCGGATTGCAGGTGACGCAGGTTGCCTGCGCCCATACCGCCAACGCCGATACCCGCAATATTCAGTTTCTCGTGCGGCGCGGCAAAGGCCGTTCCGCCAAGTACGTGACGCGGTACGATATGGAACAGCGTCGCTGCTGCAGCGCCCCGTGCGGTTGTTTCAAAAAATGTTCGGCGGTCCATTGCCTTCATTGTTGCGTTCCTTGTATCTACTTAGGAAAATTACATTGTTGCGTGTTTACTATAAACTGCGCTCAACTGCCAGGCGGTCTGGCGGCTATTCACCAACAACTGGCCTGAAACATAATACGCTGGGTATTCAGGCGGCGGCTTATTCGAGAACGTAAATATCCTTCCATGCAACGCCATCCGCGCCGCCGGTATGCAACTGCAATGCAAAACTGCCCTCAAACAACCGCCGATCGTCGTCTTCAATATCAAGCACTTGTATGCCGTTTACCCATGTTGTCGCCCGGTTGCCACGGGCGCGAATTTCTATTTCATTCCACGCGCCCACGCGCAACGCCGTGGCCTCCATGGCGGTATGGTCGGGTTTCACCAACCAGCCGCGCTGGTAACTTTCATATATCCAGCCAGTGCTGCCTGGATAGTTAGGTTCGACTTCCCCCTGCAACCCTGCAATAAGCGGATACCCGTCTTTCTCACGCAGTTGGATAGTAGAATGATAAAAGAGACCGTAATTGCCGTCTCCCAGCATCTTGAATCCACCGCGCACACGAAAGTCCTTGAATATTTCTTCGGTGGCCAGATAGCCTTCGGATTGCTTTGGGCCGCTGCGCCCCATGATAACGCCGTCTTCCACCGCCCATTCCTCTTCACCCCATTCCTTCCAGCCGTTCAACGTTTTGCCGTCGAACAATGCCCGCCACCCGCCGTCACGTCCGTAATCCTTCACCCGTATGTTGCGATACGCTATTTCGGTGAAATCATCTTCTGACTGAAACGGAAAAACCTGCAATGCGATAAAGCCGCCGATGAAGGCCTCGTCCTCGATCTTGCAGGCGAGCACATCGTGCAAATACACGGCAACCTCATTGTTCCGGGCCACCACGCGCATTGTGTTCCAGTCACGCTGTTTCAGGGTCTTCGCCGCTTCCTGGGACGGCTCTGCGAGATAACCCCGGCCATTCTCGCACATAATGACGCCCGTGCCCAGTCTGCGACGGGTCTCCACATTTGCCTGATAGCCATACATCTGCCGGGGCGCGTCATGCACGGTTTCTCCTTCTTGAAGAGGCATACGCGGCAACCAGTGCGACCGCAATTGTATGCCGCCGTTAGTGGGCGTGGGCGTACGAAACTCAAATTCAATTTCGCAATCGGCAAACTCACGCGCTTCATAGAGCAGCCAG
>SLFT01000079.1 GCA_007124105.1 Candidatus Hydrogenedentota bacterium
AACAACAATCAACCCGCCACATACCGTTGAAAACTGTACATTGAACCCAATCCCATGCAACACTGTTCCATCTCCTGCATTACCGTCCGTCGGACGTTTTTCAAGCACACAAACATTTCCAGCGCAAAGGCACTGATTACTTTGGACAAGGATAAAACACTGCACGGGGAAAATCAAGTCTTTGACAGTTGCTGCTTCGGGGCGCATGTAAGCCGACGCGGGCTGCTTGCATTATTCATGAAGGCGTGTGGCATTGCTATGGGACAGGAATGTCGCGTCTACGAACTTCACGCGCATCGTAGAAGCGTCTGCCAGACGCTTGGCGCCTTCATTTGAACCGGGTTGGCGCGCTGTGTAATACTTTTTGCTGTATTTGTAATACGACGCGGCCTATATACCTACCGATACGGAGCGGCAGACGTGAAAAGAGATTCAGGGTTTACATTAATCGAGTTGCTGGTTGTCATTGCTATCATCGGCATCCTTGCGGCTATCCTGCTTCCCGCCTTGGCGCGGGCGCGCGAAGCGGCCCGGCGCGCGTCGTGTCAGAACAACTTGCGGCAACTCGGCGTAATATACAAGATGTACGCCAACGAGAGCGCCGGCGAGCACTACCCGCCGTGCGCGCCTTTCGGGAATCCGTTCATGAACGGTATGACCATGTTCAGCGCGCCGGACGCTTTTGCTGTCTATCCGGAGTACCTCACGGACCTGGATGTTGCGCGGTGTCCGTCTGATCCCGGCGTTGACGGTCCTGGTCAGTTTGTTGCGGCGCGTTTGCCGAATGATGGCGACTTCGAGAGTTGGCGGGCGCGTGCGAGAGAAGAGGACGACCGGTTGTCGGAGCGCTATTTTCTGAGCGCGCAGCTAGGTCGCTCTTACGCGTACAAAGGATACGCTGCCACGAATATTCCGGAATACTATGGCATCTGGGGCGGTATGGGCGCGTTGCCGTATCAGGAACAAGTGAGCATTATCGAGATTAGCACGCCGGTGCGTGTGAAGGACTTCAGTCAGGATTTGAAGTTGACCCAGGAGAATTGGCCGCCCATGGTGGACTTTGCCGAGGCGACGGGCGCCGCCGGCGGCGATACGGTACAACGACTGCGCGAAGGGATCGAGCGTTTCTTTATAACGGACATTAACAATCCGTGCGCAAGCGCGTTGGCGCAAAGCGCTATAGCGGTATCATGGGACACCTTTGGCTCCGGCGGCGACGCGGAAGCGACCGCGGGACTGAATGTGTTCAATCATATTCCCGGAGGGTGTAATGTATTGTATATGGACGGTCACGTGGCGTTCGTTCGTTATCCCGGGCGGTTCCCCATAGTTGACGACGAAGGCATGCTTCGGGAGAATGGACATTTTGGGCTATATTAAACAAAGCGTTCACCGGTTAACGCGTCGGTTCACAGTTGTTGGCGCCCTGGCGTTACTTGGCCTGTACGCGGGATGCGGCGCGCCGGTTCAGCATGAGCCGGAAGGCATTATCGCAGGCACCTCGCTGATAGCGGATATTGTCGCTGACCTTACGGAACAGACCGTCCAGACCTTCACGCTGTTGCCGAGTTCATCCTGCCCGAGCCAGTTTGACATGAAGGCGGACGACATCAGCCGCCTGCAACAGGCGCGGATGGTATTGCTTCATCCGTGGCAAATGAATCTTGCCAACATACGCCGGACACTGGAGGCGGCGAAGCTGCCCGATGACCGTGCGCGTATCGTGGATGTCGCGGGCAACTGGATGCTGCCTGAAATGCAGACCGCGGCTGTTGCACGGCTTGCGGCGCTACTGGGCGACCATCATCCCGAACACCGCGGCGCGATACAAGCCCGCGCGGCTATGCGTCGCGCGGCGATTGCCGCCGCAACGGAGAAAGCGCGCGCGCTGATGTCCGCCCAGGACGCGGCATCCCGGGTTGTTCTGTGCAACGAGATGCAGGCGCCCTTTGTTCACTGGGTCGGGTTTGATATAGCGGATACGTATGCGCGTCCCGAAGACTGGAGCGTGGCGGAGACAGCAAGGCTGGTGCGCCTTGGGCGCGAGCGCCATGTGTCGCTGGTCATTGACAACCTGCAGAGCGGCGGCATGCGCATGAGCGAAACGATAGCGCGTGATATTGGCGCGATACATGTGGTATTGTCTAATTTCCCGAATGGATTTCCTGATACGCCGACCTGGGAAACCACCTTCATGAACAACCTCAACCGACTACAGGAAGCCCTCGCGCGCCTTGACGCCCATGACCCCTGAACCAATACTAGAATTACGGGACGCCGTTGTCGCCTATAACGGCACGACGGCGTTGGCCGGCGTCTCATTACGGGTTGACGCGGGAGCGTGCGTCGCGTTGATTGGTTCCAACGGCGCCGGAAAGACCACGCTCCTTACGGTCGTTAACGGTTTTACCCGGCTTAGCGCCGGCGTGGTGCGTGTGCTGGGCATGACGCCCGGCGGCATGGACACGACCCGTATCCGTCGCCGTGTCGGCTATGTGGCGCAGACGCAAGCTGTTGATGCGCGTATGCCGATCACATTGATTGAGTCCGTAATGACGGGCGTCTATGGGCGCCTCGGGTGGCGTCGTAAACCATCGCAACACGACCACGCGCATGTACACAGTATCCTTGACAGCCTGCGCCTTCTGCATCTTGCCGAACGTCCGCTGGGGCATCTGTCTGGCGGTGAGACGCGCCGCGCCATGATTGCGCGCTGCCTTGCCCAGAAACCGGACATGATGCTGCTGGACGAACCGACGGCGTCGCTGGACGACGCGTCTTGCGACATTATCATGGACATCATGGAACAAGTCCATCAGAAAGCGCAAACGACGTTGCTGTGGGTTACCCATGATCTTGACGCGTTGCCGCCCTGTTGCACCCGTACCGTGCGTATGCACAACGGCGTCATCGCGCAGGATACGTCCCATGCGCCCGGCGCAGGGCATGGCGAAATGGCGGCGGCAAAACACAATGAAAGCGGCATCGCCCATGGTTGAATTGTTGCGGCATGAATATATGCAAAACGCCGTTATGGCCGGGTTCTTTTCCGGCGCGCTCTGCGGCGTTGTCGGCGTATTTCTCGTCACCATGCGCGCCTCCTTTCTGGGGATATGCGTTGCCCACGCCGCATTCGCCGGGGCCTTATTCGGTTTGCTTCTTGGCTTCAGCCCCATGTTGGGCGCGGTACTCTTCAGCATGGCCGCCGCCGCGGTGATCGGCCCCATCGCCGACCGCGGTTCGTTGACGCCGGACGCCGCCATCGGCATTCTGTTTTCGGTAATGATCGGCATTGCTTTTTTGATACTGGGCATGATGCCGGCGGGCCGTCCTGAAGCGCTCAGCCTGTTTTGGGGCGCAATATTGACAGTGTCCAGGGGCGATATTGTCGCGCTCGCTGTTGTACTGTTTGTGGTCGCTGCGCTGCTTCTCCTGTTCTTTCGGCAGGTACAGGCGGTGGTGTGCCATCGCGCTGTTGCCGCCGCGGCGGGAATTCCCGCAACCCTTTATTTCTATGGGATGCTTTGCGCCACCGGCGTTTCGATTGCCGTGTCGTTGCCCAGCGTAGGCGGACTTCTGATATATAGCCTTGTCATAAATCCCGCGGCGGCGGCCTATCAGCTCACGTACAACTTCAAACTGCTGCTGTTGCTGGCCGCCGGATTCGGCGTCGTTTCCTGTTGGATCGGCCTCGCGCTCTCCTACGCGCTTGACGCCCCCGCCGGCGCGGTTATTGTTCTTACGTCAGCGGCCATATTTGCGGTCGCCTGCGTCATCTCACCCAAAAGGAGACGCCCATCATGGCGCACTGTTCCAACCAGGCTGTAGCCGTTACCCGCGCTTTTTTTGACGAACGCGCCGAGAAATGGGACGCCATGATCAGCGCCCAGCACGCGGTTCGCCTGCGTCAGATTATTGAAACCCTGCCCATCGCCTCGGACGCGCATATTCTGGATGTAGGCTGCGGCACAGGCGTCCTGTTTCCAATTCTGGCGGACATACTGGATACACAGGGCCTGGTGGTTGCCGCCGACGTCTCTTTTGCCATGTTGCGCGAAACACGCACCCGCATTAACGCGCTCCGGCAACAACGTTCTCTACCCGCACAGCTGTTGCTGCAAGCGGATATAACCCATCCGCCCATTCACCATTCATCATTTGATTGGGTTATCTGCAACAGTTGCTTCCCCCACTTTCTCGATCAGCAGGGCGCAACGACAACCATGGCGCGCCTGCTGCGGCCGAAGGGCGCGCTGGTAATCTGTCACACGGAAAGTCGCAACGCCATCAATGAACTGCATCGCACTGTGGGCGGCGCCGTCGGCGGACACGAACTGCCCGACGCGTCCGAGATGGCCCGGCTGGTGGAGAACGCCGGTCTTTCTCTGGACACGCTCACAGACGAACCGGACAGGTATTTGTTGCTCGCCCACAGACACGCATAATGGCGCATGGCGCCGCCGCGCGGAATGTCGGCTGACAGCGTTTCGGGCCATGCCGGCGCATACGCGCAACGCCGGAGATGGTCTGTCTGTTGTATTGGCGCGCCAGAAACCGGGTAAGGGATGCAGCTCAAAACAACGCGGCAAGTGTAGCCATGTCCAGCTCGGGGTACACGGGGAACTTGTCGAGCAGCGCTTGGATGCGCTCACGCGCCTCATCGCGCGCGGCGTCGCTGAGTTCGTATTTGCGTTTGCTGGGCTTGCCCGCATTGGCGCCGGAGGTCAGTAATGCGGGCTTTGTATTTCCAAGGGCCAAACGAATAATTGCGGCAATCTCCGCCATCTCTATTTCGCTCATGCCCAGGGTAGTGGCGGCGGCAGTGCCCACTCGCAGACCGCTGGTGATTAACGGCCCGTTGGAATCATAAGGCAGCGAATTGAAATTCAGTGTGACGCCGCATTCGCGCAACGCGCTCGCCGCCTGCGTACCAGTAAGACCGCAGCTGTCCGCCACATCAATCAGCAGCAGATGGTTGTCGGTGCCGTCCGTGGCCAGCGTAAACCCGAGGTCCATAAGCGCATGGGCCAATGCGCGACAGTTCTCCACCACGCGCCGGGCGTAGTCTTTGAATGCCGGCTGGCTCGCCTCGCGAAACGCGACCGCTTTGGCCGCGAGGACATGGGGCAGCGGTCCGCCAATAACCAGGGGACATCCCTTGTCCACATACTCGGCGAACTCTTTTTTGCAAAGCACGAATCCACCGCGCGGTCCGCGCAATGTCTTGTGCGTGGTGGAGGTCACAATGTGCGCGAAGGGGACAGGGTTATTTTCTCCTGTAAATACGCCGCCCGCAACCAGTCCAGCGAAATGGGCCATATCCACCATGAACACGGCGCCAACCTTGTCCGCGATTTCGCGCATGCGCATAAAATTGATGTGGCGCGGATAGGCGCTGTATCCGGCCAACAGAATAAACGGCTTGATCTCCAGCGCCATCGCTTCGATCTCATCGTAATCAAGCAGTCCCGTGTCGCGGTTCACCGCGTAGCTATACGCGTCAAACATTTTCGCGGACAAGTTGCGCCGGTATCCGTGGGTAAGATGTCCGCCGGAATAATAGTCCATGCCGAGCAGCCGCTGATTGTTTAACGTTTCGCGTATCCGGTTCCAGTCCGCCTGGGACAACGCCGCCGGATTCTTCGTGCCCATCTTTTCCAAACCCGGCACTTCGATCCGCGCTGTCAGCGCCGCCCAATAGGCGATCATGTTCGCGTCCGCGCCGCTGTGGGGCTGCGTGTACGCGTGTTCCGCGCCAAACAACTGTCGGGCTTCGTCGCGGGCCATCGCCTCGATAACGTCCACGTTGTCGCAGCCCTCATAGAAACGCTGGTTCGGGACGCCTTCGGCGTATTTGTCTGTTAACAGGTTGCCCATGGCCAGCTGCGTGGCCAGGGAGCAGTAGTTCTCGCTGGCGATCAGTTTCAGGTAACTGCGCTGGTCCGCCAGCTCCCGCACAATCCCATGCGCCACTTCGGGCGCAGTGTCGGCAACAACGGTCAGGTTGGCCAGGTACGCCAGAAACGCCGGGTTTATATCTTCCGGTTTCGTTTTGCCAAGATAGGTCTTGAGTGGATTGGTGGACACAATAAGTTCTCCCTGTAGTCTCGATATAGGGCTGACGATGTATGAACGCCGCAATGCGGATATGGTAGCCCGAATGGCGCAAGGGTATCAAGTGGCAGGCGGGCGGCAGAATAAAAATTCAGGGGTGGACAACAGCGCGACGCATCCGCGCAATGCGCATCCATGCAATGTGGCATTGCGGGAAGCGCTCTTGTTATTATCCTTCCATTATGACTTTTTACAATCACACACTCAAAGATTGCCGA
>SLFT01000444.1 GCA_007124105.1 Candidatus Hydrogenedentota bacterium
AGGCTGTCCAGACGCGGTTGAGCTCTTCCCAGGATAGATTCTTCAGGTCAAGGTCTTCCTCGCTCAAAAACTGGTCCTGTATTCTGATCATGCCAAGCCTCCGGGAACAACCGTTGGCAGTAAGTCTTCCACCCGTTGAACCGTGTCCTTATGCGCTTCCATCAGCGGCATTTGTCTCCTGATTGGCGCTGACCCGAAACTCGGTGAACGCCCAAGTCACGAATGCTTTTGTTTCACGCGAACGACAGCGCGTCGCATGACTCAAAAAATGCCGCCACATTTTCCGGCGGCACTTCAGGTTCGAGCACGTGGGTCGGGGAAAGCGTCAATCCGCCATGGGCGGCGTCCAGCGCGTTTGCAATGTCGTGGACTGTACGCCGCATCGAATCGGGGGTCCCGAACGGAAACGTTGTTTGTGTACCAATACATCCGTCAAAAGCCAGTCGGTTACCAAGGCGTTTGCGTATGGCGACGGGGTCCATGCATTCCGGCTGCACGGGGTTCAGGATGGTAATCCCTATTTCGACGAGATCATCAAGGATAGCCGTGATATTCCCGTCCGAATGGTACCAGACATGGATGTCGGGTTTGATGGCCCGCGCCGCCGCGATTACCTTCGCCCAGCGCGGCTTCATCACTTCGCGCCACAGATCAGGGTGGAACATCATGGCGTTCTGATTCGCGACATCGTCGCCCGTGCGGATACAGTCGTAGCCCGCGCGCGCCGCCGCCTCGGCCGCGCGCAGGTTGTTCGCGCAAAACCGGTCCAGCAGCAGTTCCGCCCAGTCGCGGCGCGTCAGCAGGTCCGTCAGAAAAGGCTCGTAGCCGCGCACCTGCCAGGCGTTTTCGTAGATATGCCCGACGAATACCTGGGCGAAGTCGCCGCTGTCGTGCGCGGCGATACAGGCGTCGCGCATGGCCTCATCTGAAAAAGAGGTGTTGTCAACAACGGGATAGGCCTCTATCTCAGCAAGGGATGCGGCGTTGCGCAGAGGGCTGACATACTCAGTGAAATGGTAAAATCCGTGGTTGATATGTCCGCACCCGTTCTCGTCAATGCTGAATCCGTCCCTGCCGTCTTTATATTCGGGATGATAGGCGCTGTAGTCAGGAAACTGAAAACCCTCGGGCGGCGTTAAGCCCGCGCCGCCTCCAATGTCCATGTCGAAATAAGCGTCCGGGTCGGCGCCCAGATAGTCCGTCATCTTTTCGCGCATGGCAGGCACGTATCCCGCATAGCGCGGCGGACGGTCAACTTGCTCAAAGTTGGCAAATGCCAGAAAGCGTTCGCGTTTGGTCATGACATTTTCCTTGTCGCAACGGCGCCCTGGATGGGGCATCGGTATTCAACCCGCCTGGTTCACCAGAACGCGCAGCCGCGCGGCGTCGGAGACGCATTCGCCCGCTATAACATCTTCTTCCGTGAATGTGGCCATCAGGATTTTGCGCGCGCCCCGGCGGTCATAGTCATAGATGATGTAAATAACGCCGTCTGAAGATTGTACGCCGTCCGGATACGAGACCCCTTCGCGTTCGTCAAGCAACAGGCTGTGCGGCCATGTTTCGCCGTCGTCTTCCGAGATAAATGCGGTCAAGTGCGAGCGTTTTGTTCGTTCCCCGATGGGCCCATGCTTCACCAGCAGCAGGTTGCCCGATTGCAGCCGCCGCGCGAAAAACCGGGCGCTGGGATGTTCGATGCCGGACGGAGTCAGTTCCGGCCAGGTATGGCCCCGGTCTTCGGATACACTCTCGCCAATGCCGTACTTTGTCCGCGCCAGCAACCACAACGACTTATCGTCTCGCTCGACTATGATGTGCTCGTCGTAGCTGCGGTCGTCCGCGGGTACGTGACAGGCGCCGCGAATCGTCCAGGTTTCTCCATCATCGGTGGACACCACCACGCGCGCGCTGTTGTCCGCGGTAAACCCCTCCGCCTGACGCCAGGCCGACGCGGGCATCATCCATTCGCCTGTTGACAGCACCGTGGGTTTGCACATCATGACGCCGTCGGTGAGCCTGCGCGGTTCCGACCAGTGCGCGTCGGCATTATCCGGATCGTCGGTGGTAATAGCCCAGACGCCGCCCCTGCTCCCGTCATGTCCGATGGCCTGCGCCCAGAAAAGCCAGAGCCGACCTGTGGGATCAAGCCATATATTGGGGTCAAAAGCGCGGGTGAGACTCTCCACGCCAGGGTCAACCACCAATACCTCCTCCGACCAGGAAGCGCCGTCGTCGCCACTGGTCACCAGGATAACGTAGTTGGTTTCATCCTCGCCGCCGCCAACGCCGCCGTACCAGGTGGCCCATAACCGGCCGCCGGGGCTGCGCTCCATACTCGGAATGCCCTGAAACGCGCGGGTGGCGGCGCTGTATTCCTCGCCGGGGTTGTGGATGATATCGGGCGGCGCCATGACATCCGCCGCCGCAAAGGAAGACACAATAACGATGCTGGTCAATAACATAAACTAAACTCCTTTATATTTTCGTTGAACGGTTATTATGGCAGCTCTACGCAAAGCAATGCATCAACCGCCGGGATTGGAGTTACGGCCTATGCTGAAAGGGTGAGTTGTCAGCGGGCTGTTCGATGTTTTCGGACGGTGTAGGATGCAGTCGGGCAGTGTCGGAAGATGGGGCCGCAAAGATCATACGCCAACGCGCACTCTTGTTCGTGAAGCGCAAACGCATTTTTGCGCATAAGAACGCCGCGCGCGTCCTTGTGTTGTATGGAGCGCGCGCGGCAAAGGAAAAGGAGGATATGGTTTTGTTATACGACTTCCGGGACAACGAAGGGATGGCGATAGTCGCGGCTGATCATGGTGTTTGCTTCATCGTCGCCGACGAAGGTTTCCGTTTGCGGATCAAATTCGAGGGAACGGCCCAGTTTCGCCGAGATTAAGCCAATGTGACACAGGGCGGAGCTGTAATGACCTTCAATGAGTTGCGCGTTGAGCGAGCCGGCGTCGCGTGAGCGTATGGCGTCAATCCAGTTCCGGAAATGGTTGCCGCTGCGGTCGCCGCTTGGTCCGGGTTCTTCGTCCCTGCCCAGGAAGGTCTTGTACCGGCTGTAGGTGTCAATGACCATGTAGCCTTCGCTGCCATAGAACAGGATACCGACCTTGGCGCCCTTCTCGTCGTTGGTACACCAGGGGCGTGTGTCGAACACCAACATGCGTCCTCTTTCGCCGGCATCCGGGAAGTCGAAGGACGACGTAATTACATTGGGCACTTCCTTGTCGTCGTCAAAAATATACATGTTGCCCATGGACGCGACCTTTTTGGGCAGGGTCACATCCAGTCCCCAGCGGGCAATGTCCATCTGGTGTACGCCCTGGTTGCCGATGTCGCCGTTGCCGTAGTCCCACATATAGTGCCAGTTATAATGGAAACGGTTTTCGTTGAAGGGACGCTCGGGCGCCGGGCCCAGCCAGAGGTTGTAGTCCACGCCTTCGGGTACGGGCCCGTCTTCTGTCTTGCCTATGCTGTCGCGCCAGCGATAGCATAGGCCGCGCGCCATGTATACCTCGCCCAGCAGGCCGTCGCGCAGGTGCTGTATGGCTTCCTGTATCGAGGGGTTGCTGCGAATTTGTGAGCCGTGTTGTACGATGCGTTGGTATTTCTCCGCCGCTTCAACGGCCTTGCGTCCCTCGAACACATTGTGTGACAACGGTTTTTCAACATACACGTCCTTGCCCGCCTGGCAGGCCCATATCGTCATCAGCGAATGCCAGTGGTTGGGTGTGGCAATGGAGACGGCGTCTATGGAATCGTCGTCCAGAACGCGGCGGATGTCCGTCTCGGTTTTGGGTTCCGTATCGGCCCGCTGAAACAAGTCTTTGATGCGCGGCGCGAAGAGATTGCTGTCAATGTCGCACAAGGTGGCAACTTCCACATTCGGCGCCGCGTTCAACGCGCGGATATGTCCCTGGCCCTGACCGCGTATGCCGATTTGCGCGACACGCAGCCTTTCGTTGGCGTTGGCCCATGACTGCTTGGATGTGCCCAGCATCACCAGTCCGGCCGTGGCGCCCATGGCGGTGTTCTTTACAAATTTTCGTCGCGTTAATTCACTCATAATTCCTCCATTGAATTGTCTTTTGGACTTCAATTTTTGTGACTATCCAGCAGGACTCGTTACGAAATTGCATTTCGTGTGCGCAATTGCGCGCGAAGTTGAACTTGGCGCCCCTTGCCATGAATTTGGTTTCGGAATCCGTGGCGTAAAGTACGCGAAATACAATTTCGCGGACAAGCGCTTTCCCAAAGCGCAACTTGGGAACGCATCTAACAGTATAACTACACACGCTACAGTATACAGCTAACGCTTCCGGCTTTTATAGTTTTTTGACCCGGGAATGTATCTGAATGTTTCATACATCGCTATTATGCAGTTCGGTGTGGCGCACTCATTTCAATCGCTCTGGTTATCAAGGTATAATGGGATATAAACAGGGTACGCTGCACCCTCAACCCACATCACTTCTTTGCGTCTACGATAGAAGATGACTAGAAAAGGCATCAATACATGACATTAACGCCACCGGAGTCTTTGCAGGTTTCCTGCGTGCAAATGCACTGGGCCAAAGCGATAGCCTACAATGTTGAGAGGACGCTTCATTTTATAAAGCGCGCCGCCGAATACGACAGTCGCGTGGTCGTGTTTCCCGAGGCGAACCTTACGGGCTATTACTTTCCCGATGCGCTCAAACAAAGCGCTGAGAGCGTGGCGGCAGCGCTCGAGCAGACGCGCGAGGCCGCGGCGCGCCATCGAATATGGGTTATTGCGGGAACGCTTCGCAAGACGCGCCGCCGCTACCTTAACCTGGCGCATGTAATCAACCCCGAAGGCGTCATCACCCACGAGTACGCGAAAACCCACCTTGCGGGCGAAGATGAGAAGCGGTATTGTCGCAGCGGCAACAAACTGTCCTTGTTCGAAATAGACGGCACCCTGTGTACGCTGGCCATCTGTCGTGATGGACGCCACCCTGAGGTGTATCGGCTTCCCGCCATGGCGGGCGCGCAAATCCTGTTTCAGCCTTCGTGCAGTTCAGATTCGGTGGAAGCGGTGACCTGGAAGCGAACGTCGGGTCGGGCGCAACAACCGGCGGGCCCGAGCACCAGCATATTTCATTGTGTGGCGAACACCATTGGCCAGTCGCCGGACGGCGCGCAAACATCCAGCGGCGCGTCGTTTATCCGCGAGCCCAACGGCCTGCCCCTTGCCGAGGCGGATTGGCATCAGGAGACCATGATAACAGCAACACTCGAACTTTCCCGCGCCGACAGAGGCTATGCGCTGGACAGTATGGAAAGTCCGCCGTTTCTGAAAAAATATTGGCGGCAAATGATACGAGATGTGAAAGCGCGTTGCGACGCGCCGGTACGATAGAATAAGAAGGAAAGCAGTATGAAGTCAGCTATGATAGCGCAGCAGTTCGCCGTTCCGGGTCGTGTTGTTACGGTACAGCTTACAGGCGAAGGCAATGTCAACGACACCTACCTGGCCATCTTCCGTACCACCTTTTCCGAGGAGCGCATCATCCTGCAAAAGATCAACCAACGCGTTTTTGCGCATCCGGAATATATCATGGAAAACATGCGCGTTCTCACGGAACATGTGCATAAGCGCATCGAGGATGAAATACATGTATCCGACCGGATTTGGCAACTTCCGCGCGTGATTCCCGCCAAGGACGGCAAGGATTATGTAGTGGACGGCGACGGTGATTTCTGGCGCGCCATTACGCTTATTGCGTCGGCTCATTCCTATGGCAAGGTGCAGAGCGTGGAACACGCGCACGAGGCAGGCTTCGTATTGGGACATTTCCAGCGGCTGATCAGCGATCTGGATATCGGCCTGCTACACGACACACTCGAAGGCTTCCATATTACACCGCGCTATCTTGAGGGGTTTGACGCGGCATTGCAAACTTCCGAGGGACAGACGCGCCTGCACGCTTCCATCGAGGCCGAGCGGTGCAACAAATTTGTGGACGCGCATCGCGACTGGTGTTCTGTCTTGGAGGACGCCAGGGAAAAAGGTGAACTGCAATTGCGCCCCATCCACGGCGACCCGAAGATAACCAACATCATGATTGACGACGCCACCGGCAAGGGCACTTGTATCATTGATCTGGATACGGTAAAGCCGGGGCTTATCCACTACGATTTTGGCGATTGCCTGCGTTCGTGTTGTAACCCGGCGGGCGAAGAGACGCTTGATCTGAATCAAGTCGTTTTCGATACTGACCTCTGTGAAGCCATTGTCAAGGGGTATATGGCAAACGCCCGGTCCTTTCTGACTGATGGGGACCGTCACTATC
>SLFT01000055.1 GCA_007124105.1 Candidatus Hydrogenedentota bacterium
AAATGTAACCGTTCGTATTCATTTTCATCTATGTGACAAAGAAATGACCCATTATTATTCAAGAGGTTAGTATTGAGAGCGACACGATTCTCCATCATCGCAAGCCAGCTGGAGTGCTGGTATTCATTTTTGTAGAGAAAACCGCTCGTTGCAGTATTGTATGGAGGATAAATATGAATGCACTCTATGTCGTTACGATATTTTTCCAGCACAACATTAAGCGCTTGATAGTTTTCGCTATGGATCAATAGTGCATCGGTTGTGCCGTCTATTTCGTTAATTGTTTCGATGATGCTTTCAGAAATATTATTATCAAAATACTTCGTATCAATCATGAGTGTCGGATGCGCTTTCAGGAAAGCGGCGCGCCGCTCCTTCCTGCTTTTCCCATTGGTAAACAGGTTGTCCTGTTCCTCATCAATGTGAAGCAGTTCCTTCCATTCCTTCCATTGGGCGTCGCACTTGGCGATGTCGGGATAAAAGCGTTCATCAATAACGCCGACGGCGATGCAATAATGCGTCTCGGTAACAAACTTCCGTTTTTCCCAGAGCATTTTCTGGAAGGATTCGATCTGGTGGAGGAATTCGATGATGTCCATGCCGACGGATTTTATGGCACGGGTAATCTGGAACCATCCTTCGGCGCGGTATTCGCCCGCCGCTTCCATTTCATCGAGATTCAACACTTCGTTCTTCAGATAGAAGTCCAGTTCCCGGGACAGGAACCCCTTCAGGTCTTTGTGGATGAAGAAGTCGGAGGTGTTCCGGCGCGTGTACTGGCGCAGGTGATGTTCGAGAAACGACACCGGCTCGTTATCGCTGTTTCTGCTGCGCTCCGCCGTCATGGCACGCAACGGCCTGTCCATCCCTTTCAGTTGTTCCGGCAGCGCCGCCACGGCGTCGGCGCTGATCTTGTCCTGCTTGGCATTGCCGGGCCAGGTGATCGTTTCCTGCTCCGTCAACGGCCTGTACTCGAAGGGGATGACCAGTTGCCCCGTGTTTTCGTCCCAGGCCGTTTCCTTGACGCGGGGGATGAACAAGCGCTTGTCGCCCTTGACGTTGTTCTGTTCCACATCAGCGGCCACAAGTTTGAAATGCACAGTTACGCCGTCGGCCGTGAAGGTGTAATCCTGAAAATGCTCCGCCGTCTTGATGTAATACTGGTCGTGATTGGCCCAGTGCAGATGCACCTCTTCGCCGTTGTAGGGGATGGCGTAATGCTCCCGCCTGGAATAGCGCCGCTTGGAAATGAAATCGCCGTCCTGATAGTAACGGCGGAAGAAACTGTACAGGTGGTTGAATACATCCGCTTCCAGCGCGTCCAGATTCCGCGCGCCCGCCGCCTTGGCGCGGATGTTCAGGTAGCGCTTGCCGATTTCGGTTTCCTGAAATTTGATCAGATTGCCGTCGCCGTCAAGGGCCTTACGGCCGAGGGTTTCCCTGATTTGCGCGTCCAGTTCGACCAGGGTCTGCGCCGCCCGCGCCTGGTCGGCAAGGGCGCCGCCATGCAGTTTCTTGGCAATGGCTTCGGGCAATTCTTCAGAAATGAACTTTTCCAGCGCGTCCCGCTTGTGGTTCATGATGCGGTAGACGCCGAAGTCCAGGTCCGCGCAGTCGAACTGAAACAGCTCGCGCAGCAGGCATTGAAATTTTTCCTGTGCCGTTGTCAACGCGTTTCTCCTTAATTTCCTCACTGCACTCTGTTGTTATCCTACGCCAACCTTTCCGTGAAATGCAACGCGCTAAATGCATACCGGAGGCCGTCTCCCTATTGATTCTTCAATAGAAGCGCGGGCCATGACCTGTTGAAGAATATATGACGAAGTCTTATTCCCCATAAGCGATAATCGCCGCCTCCTCAAACACCGCCATCATGATGGTAGTCCGGCTGTTGGTGGTGTATATCAGATAGATTTTGTCGTTGTCGCCCTGGATTGCGTAGGGGTAGGCATGGGTGTTGTCGCCGCCCGCTATGATGCGCTTGTGCGGCCAGGTTTCGCCGTTGTCTGTGCTGACGGCAACGGCCAACGGTGTGCGATCGTTCATGTTGTCGTTATACACCAGCAACAGGTTGCCGTTGTGCAGTTTGATTAATTCCACTGCCGAGTTGGGATTGGGGAACTCGGTGGGTTCCGCGTCGCTCCATGTGTGGCCGCCGTCGTTTGACGCGGCGCGCAGCATCCAGCCTTCCTCGGTGGGTTCGTAGCCGCCGCCGCGCCGCAGGAAACAGAACAGGTCGTTGTCCGTTGTCTGCACCACCTGTGCCTGCAAATTGCCGGTGGGCGACTTGATGCGGTTTGTTTCCGTCCATTCTCTCGTTTCCGGATTGTAGCGCAGGAAATAGCTGGCGGTGTCGTCGCCCACGTGTTGACGGTCCGCGCCGGTCTCGTGATACAGGGGCAGCAGGTAATCGCCGTCGTTCAACACGATGGGCTGTCCCCGTACCATGGAACCTTTTTCATCGGCTATTATGAAAGAATCAGACCATGTATGAGCGCCGTCTTCGGAAATCTTCGCCTTTACAACCGCGTGCGACCATGTCGGGCCGTACTGGTTGTTGTAGAACAGCCACACCAGCCCGTCCGGCGCCTGCCATACTACGGGGTTGCCGACGCCTCGGAACGGGGTTGCCGCAATGGCTTCCGGCGGCGACCAGGTATCCATAATGTCCAGCGAGCGCAGCGTCCCTGTTCCCGGCTGGTTCCCTCCCAAGCGTTCCATGAGTTCCCGCTTCTGTCGTCGCGACCCATAGACGGCGGTTTCATCGGAGTATTCAAATTCGCCGCCGTAATAAGCGATGTACAGGTCGCCGTTTTCCAATTGCGTTATTGACGCGGGGTGTTTATAGGGTCCCGGATGTTCGGGGCCAAAGACGCGATGGATTTCGATGTTGGTGCGAAATTGGGGCAACACCAAGTCTCCATGCGCGGAGAGCGAAATAAGTCCAATGGTCATGGCGGTTGCGATCAGGTAATTCATTGTATGGTTCCTTCTGGTTCAGGTTTCTGGTTCACCCACGTTGCACACTACTCTTAAAATCACTGCGCAAGCCGGGCTGTTCGTTCTTCCATTCATACTTCGTATTTCAAAAAGCGGTCGGCCCCTGGGCATGACCGGGGTCGGGCAGGTTCTCTTCGTAGACTTCGACGTCCCGCTCGTCTCGGAGAATGCGCATCATCTTTGCTTTTAACAACGGCGCCGCCACGATTGGCCGCGCTTCTTCAAGGGTCAGCGCGCGTTCGGGCTGATGCTCCAACACGCGAAAGATAAGATAGGCGTCCGGCATCTGCATGGCCCTGGCGCGTCCTTCCCTGTCTTCCACCACCTGTTGATAGGCGGGCAGGTACACAGGCCCGACAATATCGCCGGGTTGCGCGCCGGAGGCCGCCGACCAGAAACCGCGGAACCGCTCGAGTTCCGGATTATTGGCAATATCGGATTGGATGATATAACCGACCTGCTGCGCTTCGTCCTGCTCGCGGTAGTATTGGATGATGTCGTCAAAGGATTCGCCCGCATCCACCTGTTCGCGTACCTGGGACGCCATTGCCGCGGCATCTTCCAGATGCGTTGGAAATCGGACGCCCAGAAAACTGATTTCCTCGAAAGTGGTCAGTTGTTCTTTCATGAACTGGTATTCCCGCTCGAGTTCGTTCGCGTCCAGGGTAATGCGCCCGTCGCGAAGGGCCTCCGCGGCAAGATACTGAACGGCTTGCTCGCCCAGCAACTCCGCCAGTACACGGTCTGTGCCTTCCTCCACTGCGTCCTTGTTCAGCTGCAACAGCGCCGGGGTCAGGCCATAGACCTCCATCAGCGGCGTCACCACGCCGGGCGGCGGCACCTCCATCTGCCAGGAATGACGCAGCATTTCAGCGTCGTCGCCGCGCCGCCGGAAGAACTCTTCACGGGCCGCGTCGCGTGATACCTCGATTTTGCCTTCCTCGGCAAGTTGACGACCCAAGGGCAATTTGATCCGTCGGTCTATGTGCTGATTCAGGACGCGCAATAAATCGCTGCGATTGCGAATCATGGGACGTTCCGCGTCCGGCGTTTCCCGAATCAACTTGAACAAATCGCCTCGCGTAATATAGCGGTCGCCAATTTTGGCGACGCGTATGCGATCCTTGTCGGTGAGTTGGCCGCAACCCAGCACAACCAGCGTGGCCAGCGCAAGCGCGGCAACTATCGCGCGGCGCACAGGAAAGTGTAAAAACAACATTGTCATACGTATCCTTATACCATGTTCCTATAGGGTAAGGATACCATGTCGCGCCTGGCCGATCCCACTTGCGCCCCGCATAAAAAAACCGGCGCCCGTTATGTGGCCGAGGCCATATCGCCCACACCCTCGAGAACCGGCGCCAGCTTGTTGCATTTTTGTTTTACGGACGCCTGGAACTCTTCGAGCGGCGGTTCAACGACCTTGGTGATATAACGGCAGTTCATCAGGTGAAGCAGCGCCGCGTAGTTCAGTCGAAATTCGATGGTGTCGCCCACCTTCAGCCCGCCCGGGTCGTCGCCCAGATTTACCACGGTAATGTCGCTGCTCGCGCCGGCTATCTGATGCTCCGGATTAAGCGGCGTCAACCCGGAAATATCGGTGTCCAGCTGGCCCACCCCGATAAGGGCGCGATAGCCACGCTGTCCAGGCGGCAGATCGCCCGTCGGCGCTGGTTGGTCGGAGGCAAACGGCGCAATGCTCGGGGCGTCGGCAGAGGGCGCAAGCCCTTTCTCCTTCAACTCGGCAATTTCCCCGCGAAGCAGCACCACATCATCGCGCAGACCCGGCAGCACGCCGCCGTTAATAAGGTCTGAACCAAGAAACAACGCCTCGCCAATGCGGAAATGATTGATCCCCTTGGGCACGCGCCCATCAAGCAAAAGCGGCAGGGTTGCGCTCGAGCCCGCTGAAATGAGCGGCAGTGTGTGCTCGAATTTCAGCTCGAGCAGTTCCCGATACAAAACCAGTTGCATGAGCTGGTCCATATTCGGGGCCACGCCCGCGAGACAGCCCAGGTTGGCGCCGATGCCCAATACTTCGATATTCGGGAGGTTAAAAACAGACTTGTAGAAGTTCATCAGGGAACCCGGCAGAATCCCTTCGCGCAAGTCGCCCAGCTCGATCATAATAATTACATGATGCGTCTTGTCTTGTCGGTGCGCCGCCTCCTGCAACGCCACAATGGTTTCCTTTTCGCTGTTCAAACTGACCGAGGCCAGACGCACTACATCCTCGATTACCGACGGGCCCGGCACACGGAGGTACCATCCCTCATATTCGGGGAGAATGCGCTTCATGGCGCTCAGATTGGACAAGCGCGAGTCGCCTATCGAGGTCGCCCCGATATACTTCAGCGCCTTCAGGACATCTGTTTGCCCGCACAGCACCTTGGAGACCGCGGTCCACGACGCGTCATGCTTTTTCATCCACCCGTTGATAACCTCGAAATTATGCAGCAGGGCGTCAAGGTTGATTGTTACACGATTCATTTTTCCACCTCATTTCCGCGTATTTGCTGAGAAAGCCCATGCGTTCATAGAGCCGTCGCGCTGGATTGTCGTAATCCACATGTAGTTTGATATCGCCGGTACACATCTGTTGCGCATGCCGGATCAGTCGCGCGCCAACGCCGCGCCCGCGCATTGAAGCATCCACAGCCACAAACAAGAGCAGATGTTCAGGCACGTAACCGCCCATGCCGGTGTTCAGAATGACCACCGCGCCCACAAGACGTTCCTGGAGAAGCGCCAACACAATGAAGCCGCTTTTGTCCTGGCTGTCCGAAAGCGCATAGTCCAGACCACTCAGAATATCTTCCACCGAATCTTCATAAGGGCGCAGGTATTCATTGAGGAAATGGGCCAGGGTCTCGCGGGAAATGCCCAGCGGAAAATCATTGTCCGAATGAAGCTCGACCAACGTCGGCGCCAACCCTTGCTCGCGTGCGTCCAGTTTACGCTCAGTGCCAGACTCCTGTTCCAGCAACATCTGGCAAGACGCCAGGAACCCCGCTTGCGAGAAGTCCTCGGGCGCGTCCAGGTCTTTGGCTGGCGTTGTCTCGGCAGGACCGCCATTCATCATGGCAGCAAGCCGAGACAGGGCCGCCAACATTTGAGTCTGCTCCCAGTCCTGAAGTCGCGAAAGCGCGGTGAGAAACTTTTCCTGCATGAGCGGCGGCGCTTTCTGACAAAGCGCGCGCCCCGCTTCCGTGCTTGATATCAGCACCTGGCGCCGGTCCTTCGCGTTGCGGTTGCGAACCACCAGGCCGCGTTGCTCCAGCCGATCCACAATGCCTGTAACAGTTGCATTGCTCAAACTCA
>SLFT01000050.1 GCA_007124105.1 Candidatus Hydrogenedentota bacterium
ATAAGCCCTTCTTCGAACAACAATTGCTGGACAGATGCCGGTACACGCGCTGGCAGCGGACCAATATCCGCGCCGCTGTTCTCTCGGTTTTCAAGGCGTTTAGTCAACCGCCACGCGAAAGGACGCCATCCCGACAGTGTCCAGTGAAGGTCGGAAAGCGCGAGTTGTGCCATGATATATTCTCCTTGATCCTAGGGTTGTTGTACTGGGAGTGCGCTGAAAATCAACGCAGATATTTATTCAATATTTTGCAGTTGTTCTCGGAACTTCTCCACTTCACTCTTCATCTCGATGATGTTGCGGCAGGTGTCAACACCGCGTAGCTTTGCCCCGAGCGTATTCACTTCGCGCTGTATTTCCTGTGTGAGAAAATTCAGGTCGCGGCCAATGGCGCCGTCCATGCTTATAATTTCGCGGGCATGTTCAATATGCGCTTTCAAGCGTACAAGTTCCTCGGTTACATCCATGCGCTCGGCCATCACGGCAACTTCCAACGCCAAACGCTCCTCTTTAACGCCCACCTCGGCGTTGATTTCTTCCATGCGGCTGCGCAGGCGCTCCTGATAGGCCGCCACCAGTGTGGGCGCCTGTTCTTCGACTTCTTGCATGGCGGCTTCAAGTGATTCGAGATGCATGGTCAGGGCGGACGTCAATGCATTTCCCTCGTGTGAACGCATCTCGTTGAGCTGTTCCAAGGCGTTTTCAAGCGCTGCGCACAGGACGCGCTCGATCTCGTCCGTGTCCGGTTCTTCCTCAATCGTGGTCATAACGCCGTCAAGGGTAATCAATGTGTTAAGCGAAAGCGCGTCCGTGGAACGCATCAAGTGCATGATTTCTTTGGCCGCCCCGATATACTGACGCGCCCGTTCCGGGTCTAGCCGTACAGGAAGCGTCATGCCGGCGCCGCGCCCGTGACGCACAAATATATTGATTTTCCCACGGGACAGATGCTTCTTGATAACGGCGCGCAATGCAGGTTCCACCATCGCCCATTGACCGGGAAGCCGGACCGAGCTGTCCAAAAAACGATGGTTAACGCTGCTGACCTCTATTGTAATGGTTTCGCCGCCAAGCGCAGCGGAGACTCGGGCAAAGCCTGTCATACTTCTTGCCATGAATAGATTCCTTGATAGTTAATAAATTGAGTATGCGTCGTAATACGATATTGCGCCTACCGCAAGTATATAACACAATTGTAAACAGCTACAACACAATAACGTTTACAGGACTTCCTTTTATATGAATAGCGATCTCCGCTGCACAAAATGAAAGAATTGCCGTCGCCTTTGTCGCATAGCGTCCGATTGTGTTGTCTGTTTCCTTCCGACAGAAGTGCCGAGAAAGGCGACGTTCCTGTGAAAGCACGGTTCGGGGTACGACGTTTCGGATGTCATCATTATGTTTCTTGTGCGCCGTTACAAACTATGGTACATCTCGGGGGGCCTGGTCTGAGTGCTGGGTTCGACATATTCCTGAAAACGCCTTGCTATCCAGGGGCGCAGTCCTCGGTATATGGCATCAAAAAAAAAGTTAAATAATTGTTGACAATGCCGCCAATTCTATGATACACTAATACTGAGTATGGGAACATGCTCTGGTGGAACTGTGGAATTTGAATCGCTGTCAAGTGTTATTGCCAGCGTTGACGGCACTAAAAAAGTTGAAGTAAAGTGTTGACAAAATGTCAGATTTGTGATAGACTTGCTATTAAGTCGCCTAGTAGAAGTGGTGAGAAATAGGACTTGTTTTTTAATAATGAAGATTTTGCGTGTGAAACTATCTTGATGACACGGAAGTTGCTATGCATCTATAACCGATAGGAGTAGATGGCGCTTTGGGCTTCACGAAACCAAAAAAAGCGATAGGCTTGGACATCGGTGGTCATGCTGTTAAGGCAGTGCTGATGTCGCGCGCCTCTGGGCGTCTGCGTATAGAGCAGGCGACATGTGCGCTGATAGACCGCAATGAATTGAATGTTGATCCTGTTCGGGCGCAAATTGGGGCTGTGCGCGAGGCACTGGAATCAATGCCCACAATGCAGAGTCATATTGTTGCGGCCTTGACAGGACAGACTGTGGTGGTCCGGTATCCACGACTTACGGACGTGCCAAAGGAGCAGCTAACTTCCTCTATCGAGCGTGAGGCGGCAAACAATATGCCTTATGACTTGCGCGACGTTTTTCTGGATTGGGTTATTCTTGATGAATATAAGGAGGATGAGCGCCGCCAGTTGAAGGTTCTTCTTGTTGCCGCAAAACACGAAGAGATACAAAATCGTCTGTCGGTGCTGCAAGGGGCGGATGTACAATGCGCTGTACTGACCGTGGATTCGCTTGCGCTAGCCGATGCGGGCGAGGCCTGCGACTTCTTACGCGTCGGTGAAACAGTAGCCATTATAAATGTTGGTTTGACATCTTCCAGTATCCATTTTATTAAGGATGGGGTTTCCAATTTCATCCGTGAAGTGAACTGGGGCGGACGCGAGATTATCCAGGCGGTGGCTAAAGGCCGCCGTTGTACGTACGAGGAGGCTATCGAGGCCGTTGAAACGTACGAACGGGAAGAGATGGATGCCGATGTGCCCGTGGCGGTGGAAGCGCTGGAGACGGAGATAGGATTCTCGACGGATGAAGACGTTCCCATGGCCGCTGACCCATTCGACGATGTGGGCGGTGCCGGTTCGTTGCTCGATCCCCTGGACGAGGAATTAGATAATGCGGGGGGAGGCGCAAATGCTTTCAAGACGCCGCCGCCGGCAGCAATGACCTTCGAGAAAAAGGTGCAGAGCCTTGAAGATTTGGTGGCGGCGCCGCTCAACCGCATGGGACTCGAGTTCAGGCGTTCCTTTGATTATTATGAACACCAGCTTTATGAGCAACCGGTAGACCGCATTATTCTGGCAGGCGGCATGGCCGATTTTCCGCCTGTCGCTGATACGCTCAAGGATGAACTGGGCTTTGGCGTTGTGGAGATTGGGAACCCATTGGAAAGTGGTTTGTTGTTGGGCGAAGAAAATACATTGATGGCGCTTGCGCAACGCCCCGCTCAATTTATGGTGGCGGTGGGGCTGGCCGCGCGTGGGATGGCGGATTTATGAGGATGACGCATCATGATTAAAATCAATCTGCTGCCGAATGAGATAAGACCATTTACGCGAACGCCATTGCCGCATATTATCAGTCTGGCTGTATTGGCCGCCGTATTATTTTTCATGTCGCAGACGTATATGGCAGCGAACGGGGAACTGAACAATGTCAATACGCAGATTGCCCAGCAAGAGGCTGCGTTGGACTTGCTCGCCGCAACAGTCAAAGAATATGAGGAATTGGAGCGGCAAAAAGAGGAACTGCAAATAGTCGTCGCGATTATACAGAAAATCCTGGAAGACAGAACAATATGGTCAGAGCACCTGCATCGGCTAACTGTATTGACGCCGGACAACATCTGGTATTCACGTATTCGCTTGACTTCACGTCGTTTTACCGAGGAGGTGCAGACTACGGATACCAGAGGCAACCCTATCACGGAGCGCACAACGGTTAATCGAAATGTACTCCAATTATCTGGCTATGCCACACAGGATGAGACCGGACGCGCCAGTACAGAGCCTCTGGCCACCAATACGACAACAGACCCTGAATTCCCTAAGATGTTTGAGCTGGTTACATCAGATTTCGAGGACAAGGAATTTGATGGATATCCTGTTCGTGAATTTAATTTTGAATATGTGGTTCGACGATGAAACTTAGGCTGCGGGACTGCCCGTGGGCGGCGAACCCGCATAGGTGCGCGGCGGTAATGCGCGCGCGAGGTAATAGATGCCCATGATGGACATATTAAAAGGCAAGGTAACCCTGCAAGACTGGTTGTTTGTCGGCGTGGTGCTCACTGTCACAATCATATTGTTTGTAGCGTTCTACTTCTTGGTGTACGCCAAAATGCAAGATGAAATTGTGGCGCGACGCAGTTATCTTGGACAGGTCACTGCCGATCTGGCCCATGCCCGTGATTTGGACGCCAATATAGACGCCCTGCGCGACGAAGCCGAAGAAATGGACTACCTTGTCACGATTTTTGAGGAACGCTTGCCGGAGGAGCGTGAAATCCCATCGTTATTGGGCCGCTTCGAGAGGCAGGCAGGCGAACTCGGGTTGCGCGTACAACTGGCTTCCATGGCGCCGCAACGCGATGGCGATATGGAGATTATCCCGTACAGGGTCACCGCCTACGGGAGATTTCACCAAATCATGACGTTTATAAACATGCTTGAGAGCGACGATCGGTACTTCAAAGTGTCGGATATTAATATCGGTGAGGAACGTGATGGCGTCTCAGAGGCCTCTTTCGTTCTGAGTACGTTCAGGTTTATGCGAAGTGAAGCAGGTGCTGCCAATGGATGATCAAAAGAAAAAACAGGTAATTGTCGCTGCGGCTCTTGGCGCTGTTCTTGTTGCTGTACTGGTGTATCAGCTGGTGTTGGCCGGCGGCCCCTCACCAACAGGAGGAGCCGATGCGCCTCCAAGCCAGCCGCAACAGCGAGAGCGGCCCGCCAGGACCCAGGCCGCTGCGCAACCCGATGCAGCGGCCGTTGAGGACATTGATATTCTGGCGCTGACCAGAACAGTAGAGGTAAAACCCATTAACTATGCTGAAGCTAGTATAGACAGGAATCCCATGACGCCCCTTGTCGGAATAATGGGGCCGGATTATGTGGATGAATCTGGCCTGGAGGACGCCCTCGAATCCCAGAAGGAACGTACACTGATGAGACGGGTTGTGACAGGGATTATATGGGACCCGAGGAGACCTCTTGCTATTATTGATAACAATGTTGTGCATGAAGGATATGTGTTTGCAGACGGCGTTGTGGTTCACGAGATAGAGCCTACGCGTGTGCTGCTCAAAGATAACGATATGATATCTCCAGTGGAAATGAAGGAGTTCTGAGCTATGCTGCATTCCTTGCGCATCCTAATGATTGGGGTGGTTGTTGTTGGCGTTACAAGCCAGTCGCTGCAACCACGAGTATTAGCGGACGAGCGCGGTGACGCGTGCGAATACCAACAACGGCGCGATGCCTTTGCGGGACAATTGGAAAGTCTGCGCGCGATGAACCCTGTGATAAGTAGTGGCGGCGAAGCCGAAACGTTGCCGTCCCTTCCGGGCGTAGTGGATATTCAGGAGTCGCCTGAGCAGCGCCGTCTCAAAGAGGCGATGCTTGTTGACGCGCTGGATAGTTTGATAACGCACCAGACGGAAAATCGCCGCCATTTTACATCATACCAGGCTGTTGAAAGCGCTGCTGTCATGCTGTCGCCCCTGTCTGATCACAGTGGGCGTACGCCGCGTGAGATGGTGGGATATTACGCCGCTGATATGCCCGCAACAGAATCGGAAGCGGCCGAGCGGGCAGAGGCGACACCGGACAGCGCGGATGATGGCGTACCGGCCGAAGCGGAGGGGCCGGAGCCCCCACTTCCACCGGCGCCCAGAGTGCGCGCAACAGAGGCCACCCGTGAGTCGCAGGAATCGCTGGTAAGACAAATGCGCGGGCTGATGGAAGCTGTGTCCGTGAGTGTCAGCCCCGCTGACATGGACTTACCAATAGAAATGGCCCCCGATGCTCCTCCTTTAGAGCCTGAACATGAGATAACAGTGGATGCGCGCCCGGCGCCCATGCGACCCCAGGCGCCCTATACCGGGGACCCGCTTGAACAGCTTGTGGATTTGGATTTCCGCGAGGTTGATTTAACAAATGTCGTTGCAATACTCGCTATGAAAGCGGACATAAACATTATGGCGGGTGATGATCTGCGAGGGACTGTGACGGCCAATTTCAGGCAGGTGCCGTTGCGCGTTGCCATGGAAGCGGCTCTACGGCAAAACGGCCTGGGTCTTGTCGAGGAAGAGGGCATTTTTTATATTGTTCCCTATCAAGAAGCGGCCTCTGTCAATCGAAAAACAACGCTGGTGTCCCTGGAAAAGGCTGAGGCGCGCGATGTCGTGCGTATATTGGAGGATATTGTCAGTGGCATTCGAGATGAAGCGGCCATCAATATTTCCGCTGACCAGGGTTCCAACACGGTGGTTATCAGCGCGCCCAGGGCGCGCGTGGATGAGTTGGTTGCAATGGCGCACCAATTGGACGTGGCGGAACAGGTACTGCCTACAATAACAGAGGCGATTGCGTTGAATTATTCCGATCCTTCGGATATGATGCCCTTGATTGAGCGAACGCTGTCCGAGCGATTTGGCAGTGTGGCTGGCGACAGGCGGGCGCGGCAGATTGTTGTGACAGACTTGCCGGTCGTCAT
>SLFT01000477.1 GCA_007124105.1 Candidatus Hydrogenedentota bacterium
CATCATGTAGGTATACAGCAACGTAGAAGTCCCCCGACCATTCTGATCAAGGGCAAAATAACCTTTAACGCCCTTCGATACGGCATCACCAGCCAACACGGAGTATGGCTGACTGCCGCTGATGTAATACACTCCCATATCAAGATCAGACTCAGAATGATACGCGCCCGCATCAAGAACTCCTGAATAGACTTCAAAATCGTCTTTATCACGAATTGTGATGCTTGTGGCGTCAGCATACGAAAAAACCGTAATTTCGTTGAAGGTATAGGCCACGCTGTCAAAGGTCGTCTCCCCGCTTTTTGCGTGCCGACCCGGAAAGCCTGGATAAAACTGGGGCAGGTTTTCCTCCTCATAGGTTGCTTCTTCGCCCGGAAGGCCGCCGGCGACAAGTGAATCATCCCATGTGCTTGTGTCCTCCCCATCGTCCGATGCCTCTGCCCAGGCCTGGGAACCCAGTAGGGGCGCTGCTAACAACCCCATCATAAAGAGTGCGGCGCAAAACGTGCCGACAACAAGGGAGCGGAATTTATTCGCTTCACAACAAAACACCCGAGCAATCGCATTCCTACCAAACATGATGAGACCCTCCTTAGGTCAAAAGCAACTGATTACCATCCTTACCATTCCAACATCATCCAAAAAACAACGTACTTTAGCAATGTTACCATATTCCAGCCCTTTTTGCAAGGCATGTTTAATATATTCGCCTAATACATTAATATAAAACGTTCCTCTATGTGAGCGCGATGAAAAGAATGGTTGCTTATGAAGGCCCCCTTCTCTTAGAATGGCACACGGCAAGCGCTATAAAGGGAAACAGGTGTGTGGGAGATTCCGCCCGCGCCAGCCGCTCATCGCCTGCTTCCCTCATCGGAAATATGCAAACAATTATCGGCCCCTGTCCTGTGTTCGCGCGAAAACACAACAACACAGGCCAAGAACACTTTCTTTTCGGCGCTTTTTTACCGCAACACACAGATGGAAAACAGATGGAAACACGTCCATGAATAACACGGCCCGCATACATACCGCCCCCGCAATCGGCCTTGTCGTGTTGGGCTGCGACAAGAATACGGCTGACGCCGAGCGCCTGGCGGGCATGTTATCCGGGCGCCTTCCCGCGCGGACGGCGATACATGGACTGGCGCCGGACGCCGACAATATCCCACGGCTTGATGCGGTTGTCATCTACACCTGCGCGTTTATTCATGACGCGAAAGAGGAGTCCGTTGAAACCATTCTGGCATGGTGCGCGCGCAAGACGGAGACGGGCAACCCGCGGCGCGTGTATGTGGCGGGATGTCTGTCGCAACGCCACGGGGAGGCGCTAACCGAGGAAATACCGGAAGTGGACGGCTTCTTTGGGGTGAGCGACATCACGACGCTTGTTGAAACGCTGTGTGACGCGCCCAGGCCGACAGAGATGGACATCGCTGCGCCTGTCCGTCGTCGGCTTGACGATAAGCCACATGCCTTCCTGAAAATAGCGGACGGCTGCAACCATGCCTGCGCCTTCTGTGTCATTCCCCATATTAAGGGCCCCTTCCATTCCACGCCCCGCGAGACGCTGCTGGCCGATGCGCGAGAACTGGTAAAACAAGGCGCGCGCGAACTTACACTGGTCGCACAGGATACTACCGCTTATGGACGCGACCTCTATCCTGATTACCGGCTCCCCGAACTGCTGCGCGACTTGTGCGCCCTGCCCGGCGATTTCTGGGTGCGCTGTCTCTACTGTTATCCCGGCGGCGTCACGGACGCGCTCATCGAACAGATGGCAACCCAACCGAAAATAGCGCCCTATCTCGACATGCCGTTACAGCATGTATCGCCGTCGGTGCTTCATGCCATGAAACGTCCCGCGCCGGAACAGGACATCGTCGCGCTTGTGGCGCGGTTGCGCGCGGCGCTGCCCAACCTTGCCTTGCGCACCACCATGCTGGTGGGGTTTCCCGGCGAGTCGGGGGCCGATCACCGTATGATGCTGGACGCCGTCCGGGAAATCGCCTTTGAATGGCTGGGCGCCTTTATTTTTTGTCCGGAGGAAGGCGCGCCCGCCGCAACCATGGCGGCGCCCGTGCCCGAAGCGATTGCCCGCAAGCGGTTCGAGGCGCTCATGGAATTACAGGCGGAGATAACAGCCCGGTTCAACAAAAGCCGCGAAGGACAACAAACACGCGCGCTGGTTGAAAACTACGACCCGGACTTGAATGCCTGGACAGCGCGAAGCGTCGCCGAAGCGCCCGATGTGGACGGGGCCGTGCTGATCTATCCCCATCCATCCCTCAAACAGGGCGCATTCGCGGACGTTGAATTCATAAACGCCTCCCTCTACGATATCACCGCACGGGTTGTGGAATGAGTCCGCGGGAAGGATGCCGTTCGTACGGCTCAGATGTTTTTGGAGTGCGCAAGTCATACTTTCGCTTTATCTTTCGTAGTATCGTACACCTTGATTCGTTTAATTGCTATACAAGGCCCACGTAAAAAGGAAAGCGAAAGCGCAAGTATGACTTGCGCACTCCAAAACTATGAACAACCATCCACGAAAAATATCGCGCTGACTTACAACACGGTCTGGCGGAATGTCCAGTCAAATATGCTATCATGCCGCCGCTTGTTCTTCTTTATAGCCCAACGGGAGACCATCATGAAATCACTATATCTGATCTGCAACGCGCATCTTGACCCCTACTGGATGTGGGAATGGGAGGAAGGCGCTGCCGAAGCGCTGTCCACGTTTCGCACGGCGGCGGCGTTTTGCGAGGAATACGAGGGCTTTGTTTTTAATCATAACGAGGTGATTTTGTATAAATGGGTCGAGGAATTCGAGCCGGCCCTGTTCACGCGTATCCAGCGGCTGGTGGCGGCGGGGAAATGGCATATCATGGGCGGCTGGTATCTGCAACCAGACTGCAACATGCCCTGCGGCGAATCCTTCGCGCGCCAGATTCTGACGGGGAAACGCTATTTCCGCGACAAGTTCGGCGTCGAACCCACCACGGCCATCAACTTCGACCCCTTCGGACATACCCGCGGGCTGGTACAGATTCTAGCCAAATCGGGATACGACTCCTATCTGCATTGCCGTCCAGACAACAACGATTGCCCGTTGCCGGACGCCGATTATATATGGGTGGGCTATGACGGATCAGAAGTCGCGGGACATCGTACACTGGTATGGTACGGGACGCCGACGCGCGGCATGATCAAGGGTGTGCTGGAAGACTATCTGAAAAACCACGCCGACCGCGAAACAGGACTGGTCACATGGGGCATCGGCAACCACGGCGGCGGCCCGTCGCGTGTTGACCTGGACGACATCAACGCCATCATCCGCGCGAACACGGATTTCCCCATCACGCACGCCACACCCGAGGCCTATTTCGCGGCGCTTCGTGAAAGCGGTGTTGAACGTCCCCGCGTCGAACGCGACATCAACCCCTGGGCCACGGGTTGCTATACCTCGCAGGTGCGGCTCAAACAGAAGCACCGCCTGCTTGAGAACGAATTGTACGCCGTGGAAAAGATGTGCGCCCACGCCGGACTTTGCAAACTGATGGCGTATCCCCGCGCGGAATTGCATGAGGCGTTGTGCGACCTGATGGTGGCCGAGTTTCACGACATCCTGCCCGGCTCGTCCGTGCAGCCGGTCGAGGACGCCGGACTGCGTCTGATGGAACATGCCCTCGAGATACTGTCGCGCCTGAAGGCGCGCGCCTTTTTCGCGCTCGCCGCCGGACAAGCAAAGGCCGCAGCCGATACCATCCCCGTGCTGACGTACAACCCGCATCCTTTCCCCGTGACAACCGCCGTCGCCTGCGAGTTCAACCTGCCGGACCGGCACGACGAAGAGGTCTTCTTCGATTTCGAGGCGGCCATGAACGGCGCAACAGTGCCGTGTCAGGTGGAACAGGCCGCCGGGAACATACCCCTCGAATGGCGCAAACGCTGCGTGTTCCACGTTACGCTGGCGCCGGGACAAATCAACCGGATTGACTGTACGCCGCGCAAACACGATAAAAAGCCCGTGTCCACGCTGCCCCGGGATGATGTGTACCTGGTGTTCAAAACGGCAACCCTCGATGTACACATTAACACGGACACCGGCCTGATAGACCGCTTCCGCGTAAACGGCAGAGACGCGTTCAGGCCCGGCGCCTGCGCGCCGCTGGTGATGCGGGACAACGAAGACCCGTGGAGCATGACCGTGAACCAGTATCGCGATGTGGCCGGACGCTTCACGCTCATGTCCCCCGAAGCGGGAACACGATTCTCCGGGTTGACGCTCGACGCGCCGTTGCCGTCCGTGCGCGTTGTGGAAGACGGCCCCGTGCGCACCGTCGTCGAGGCGCTTATGCATTACGGCCACTCCTTCCTCGCGCTGACGTACCGGCTGCCCAAACAGGGTTCCGAGATGGAGCTTCATGTCCGCGTCCATTGGAACGAAAAGGACAGCATGGTAAAGCTGGCGCTGCCCGCCGCGTTCCACGACGGCGCATACTGGGGACAGGTCGCTTACGGCCGCGACCGACTGCCCGGCGACGAACGCGAGGTGGTCGCCCAGAAATGGGTCGCCGCCGTATCCGACGCGCAGGACATGGCCATAACCTGTATTAACGACGGCGTGTACGGTTCCGACTTCCCCGACAACGAAATACGGATGACGCTGCTGCGCGCGCCCGCCTATTCCGCGCATCCCATCGGCGACCGAAAAACCGTGCCCCAGGACAGATACACACCGCGCATAGACCAGGGCGAACGACAGTTCACTTTCTGGATTAACGCGGGCCCCGTTGACGAGCGCATGCGCCGCGTGGACCGCGAAGCGCTCGCCCGCAATGAAAAGCCCATGGCGCTGTCCTTCTACCCCTCGGGCGAGGGCGCGCCGCCGCCGCCCGGCATTGCCCTGGCCGACAACACAACACTGCTCACCACATGCAAACGCGCCGAAGAAGGCGACGGCTACATCCTCCGACTCTTCGAACCCACCGGCGAACCACGCAACACAACGCTCATCGTTCCCGCGTTAAACATGGAAAAATCCGTTGCGCTGCGGCCTTTTGAAATCAAAAGCCTGCTCCTCGATCCGACCAGAAGGACGCTATGCGAGGTGGACTTGCTTGAACAGCCGGTAACCCAAACATGACATGGAATTCCGGGGACAGCCACTCATGAGACATTGCCTCCCCCATAAACGACGCAAATGCGCATGGTCAGACATGTCTGATACCGTCCGACCGAGTCCGACAACGTCCGAAATACCATAGAAGAAATATTTTTTCAGAGCAGTATCCTTAATTATGCCTATTTCGATGTTCCAGAGCATGGGAAACTGCTACTGTTTGGCGCAATTAAGTATACTATCCCCAGACTTGCGCGGGTTCATAATAGTTGTCATTCGGCGCGGCCCGCATGTTAAAATAGGCAAAAGGATAGACCCATGAAACAGTACCGGTTTACCATCGTTTATGAGCGGGATGAAGACGGCCGCATCATTGCCTTGTGCCCAGCGCTGCAAGGATGCTATGCCGAAGGCGAAACCGAGGAAGAAGCGCGCGCCAATATTCGGGAAGCCATTGAGGCGCATATAGAATCCCGCCTGGCCCACGGCGACCCCATCTATACAGAAATCCACAGTGAAGCCATTTCACTTTCCCTATGAGTCCACACCTCCCACATCTTACATCGCGTGAAGTTGTGCGCCTTGTCGAAATGAACGGCTTTGTATTTGATCGACAAAAGGGAAGCCATGCGGTCTATCGTCATCCCGACGGCCGCCGCGTCACAATTCCCATACACACATCCCGTACCATTGGTGTAGGACTTCTCCGCCAAATCCTGCGCGATGCCGAGATTAACCCGGATGAACTCCGCAAGTGATATATGAAAGATTTGCCGTTGCACCAAGACTGGTTAAAATTCAGACATCCTGAGCGCGACGGAATCTACAATGGCACTTTCAGGCCAACACATAGACTGAGTAAAAAAGGGACTGACTGCCAAATAGTTCTTACTCCTGAAGAAAATCGTGCGTGGCGAGTTCGCTATTTGGTAGTCTGTCCCTTTTTTACGGCCTTTTATGCAAAATCAGTTTCCGGAAAACCATGCCAAAACACCGTCGAGTTCAGTATGTCTGAGGTTAGGCATGCTCCGTCTCCAGTGCTGATACGGCTGTTGCTCACCCTCCCCACCAAGGACGGCACCACGCAGATGGACCACGTCATCCTGTCACACATAGACTGAGTAAAAAAGGGACTGACTGCCAAATAGTTCTTACTCCTGAAGAAAATCGTGC
>SLFT01000235.1 GCA_007124105.1 Candidatus Hydrogenedentota bacterium
GCCTATTGCACCTGTTTTTCGATGTTGAACCCCTGTACGCGTAGTTTGGGGGCCGTTTCAACGGCGGGAGCGACAGCGGTGAGCGTACGCCCCTGGCCAGGGAACAGCACAAGGAAATTATCACTCCAGTAAACGGGCGCCAATTCGCGTTGTGTTTCCGCGTCTACCAGCGCCATCTCCACCATGAACGCAATGTGTTCGGTCGGGTTCGCTACAGTGACGGAATAGGTCTTTTCGTCCTGGCCGACGCCTTCGCTCATGGAGATGTCCATCGCGACCTCCGGCAGTGATCGCAGCGCGGTAAAATCCGCCACGGCTTTCGGCTCGATAGCAAAAACATTGTCATCCCTGCGGGTACGCCCGGGGATATCCGGGGTATGCGAAAACCAGTACACATTCTCTGACAGGTGGACGCCCGCATTGCTATGCAAATCCAGTTTCAGAAACCAGGGGTCGCTGATGCCGTCCGGCGCTTCCACTTCGGCAACGCGCGTGCGCCCATCCGCGGCTACGGATACGGTGGCGCTGTCCTCGGAAACCTTCGCGCCATCGAGATCATACACGGCATAAGTCACCTCCAAGTCGCTGAAGGGATAATAGAAGCTGTTCACCACGTGAATGCTTGCATCGTCATATCCATACAGTACATGCACGGGGGCGCAGGCCTTCTTCGCGCCGTAATACGCTGCCGAGGCGCGTTTATACCAGTCCACATACTGCCAGGTAAGCGCCGCCGGCCAGGCGGTATTGTATTTCCAGGTGGTAATGCCCAGCGCCTCGTACTTATGACGCGCGTATGCCTCATACATGCCGCGGGCGCTGTTGTAGTTCATGGCGTACAACTTATCACAGAAATCATCAAAATCGGTTGGCGCGCCGTATTTGCGTTCCATCATACGAAAAATGGCGTCAAAGTATTCGATACCTTGCAACACGGTATGAAACGACCAGGTTTCGTTGTCCGCGACAGGCCATAATTTCTCTTCGGGCATCATCTGCCGGATGCTGTCCCGCGCGGCCAGAATGCCGCCGATACCGCCGGACTGGGCGAAGCCCCAGGCCGTATCGTGTTTTCGTTCTTCAATAAGGTGATAATGAGAGGGCCCTGCATAAGTCCACAATTCCCGGGTTCCGGTGCGTGTACCGCCGGTTTTGTCGCGGGTCGCGATATTGAAGGTTCCCGAGTGGGGCTGGTAAGAGCGATTGATACGGTGTTTTTCGATCAGTTCCTGATAGGCGGCATCGAGCGTTTCCGTGGGAAAGGTCTCGTCATGTCCCAGGAAATGGACAAGGCTTGGATGGTTTCTGATGCGCAGCATCATGTCTTCGATACACGCAATGGCCAGCGCCTCGTCCTCGAGGTTGCGTCCAAAAATCTGTTGGGTCACCATCACGCCGTACTGATCGCACAGATTGTAGAAAGGCTTCAACTCACGGATGGAGAACCCCTCGGAACGCAGCATGTTGAAACGCGCTTCACGCGCGTGCCGCACCAGGGCCTCGTATAAGCCTTCATCAAGGTTGAGCATCATGTCTATGGTCATCCAGGCGCCGCCGCGAATCAGGATATTGCGTCCGTTTATCTGGTAGCCGCGCCAATCGTCGTCGTTAATGTAGGTGGCGACATGACGTATGCCGAACTCCACGGCGGCCGTGTCCGAAACGGCATCGTCCACATCAACTGTGAGTTCAAGGGCGTACATCTCCTGCGGGCCGACCGGGTGCGGCCACCAGACCCGGGGATTGTCCACCACCAGCATCGTGAATGCATCAGGCTCAAAAAAGACTTCCCTCGTTTCGCCCGGCGCCAACGCGACCGGTTGCGAAAAGGCGCGACCCTCGATGGCACCGGAGAAGATGCCGGCAACTTCAGCGTCGGTATTGTTGCGAAGCCAGGCAGACACCGTGAGTCGCGCCTGCTCGAGTCCCGGCACATCCAGGTCGGTTTCCACATAGGGATGGCGAATGCTGATGGGGCCTTGCTCGCGCAGGTATACGGGCTGCCAGATTCCCATGTTCAGGTCGGGCGGCTGCGGATTATGATCGTCCCAGCCGGTAGTGGCTTCGATCTGCTTGGTACGTTGTTCCGGTTCGGGCAACAGTCCGGGCGGGATAATCTCGACAGCAAGCGCGTTGCGCTCGCCGTACCGCAGCGAATCAGTTACAGGAAACTCGAAACGGCGAAACATGCCGATAACCGTTTCCCTGTCCGCAATTTTTGTGCCGTTCAGCCAGATGTTCGCCTCATAATTGATGCCCTCGAAGTGAAGGGTGAATACGCGTTCCGCCACGTCCCGGGGCAAATCAAATTCCACCCGATACCACCACGGGTCGCGGAAGGGGCTGTCCTCCTTCTGTGTAAGCCACAGCCCGTCCTGATAACCGGGAATATTCTTCAAATTCAACCCATAATAAGGGTCGTCATATACGCCATTGTCCACCAGCCCCGCCAGTACGGTTTTCGGCACGGAAACAACGTACCAATCAGCCGCGTCAGCGCCGGGAACCGACAATGTTTCGCCCGTTGCCTCGGTTGCGGCGCTGGATTGCATCATCCAGGAGTCCGCCGGGATATAGTCGGTTTGCGCCGCAAAAACAAAGGCGTGAGAAATTAGCAGACAGGTGATCGCGTTCATGAGAGATTTCCTTCCTTAACCGCGCGGCTATCGCCGCCATACATCTTGATGACATAAGCATATCCGGGTACGCCCCCTGTAAATCATGCCGACCAACGCCGCCCTGACGCAGGCATAGACAAGGAATAGACCACAATCATCCTGGTGTGGTTTCCCGCATACAATCCATGCGTCAGCGGATAGCAATCATACGCTCAATAGGCAAACGGGCGCGCTCAATGAGGTCCGGCGCAAGCGCTACTTTGTACTGTAACTTTTCGAGACCGGCAAGCGTATCTTCCAGCGTGATAAAGTTCATGTGTTTGCAGCGCAGTGTGCAGGCGCGAATCATGTTTCGGTGGGGAAACTCAGCGGCGAGGTTGTCGCCCATGGCGCATTCCGTGAACAACGCATAGCATGGCGCGTCCACGTCGCGCACGTAATCCACCATGGCCTTGGTGCTGCCCGAGACATCCACTTTGGCGATCACCTCGGGGCTGCATTCAGGATGGGCGAGGATAACCGCGTCGGGATATTGCCTGCGGATATTGTCCACGTCTTCGGGCGTGAACAGTTCATGAACCTCGCACTTGGCGCGCCAGCCGATGACCAATGGCTGATCCGGCGCTACAGCGTCGAACGCGGCTGCGTCGCTTTCCGAATCCAGGTAGGGAACGCCCATCTGCGCGGCAGTATTGGCTGCCAGGTATGCGTCGGGAAGGAACAGGATACGGGTGTGTCCTTGTTCGAGAAGTTTGCCGATCACCTTGTCGGCGTTTCCCGAGGTGCAGCAATAATCGGACTCCGCTTTTGCCGAGGCATAGGTGTTGACATAGGTCACTACAACTGCGCCGGGGAACCGTTCCTTGAGACGCTTAATATCCTCGGCGGTGATGCCTTCGGCCAGCGAACAGCCTGCCTTATCCGAGGGCACCAGCACGGTCTTGGAGGGGTTAAGCACCTTGGCGGTTTCGCCCATGAACCAGACGCCGCAGAACACAATTACGTCGGCGTCGGTTTCCGCGGCAATAGACGCCAGCTGCAACGAATCGCCCACATAATCGGGCACACTGTGATACAGTGCGGGCTCCATGTAGTTGTGTCCGAGAATTACGGCGTTCATCTTGCGCTTGCGTACGTTAATGGCGTGCGCAAGTTCAACTTTTGCTTCGATTTCAATTTCTGGAACGACGCCTTTCAGGCGCTCATGCATCATGCTTCGTGTTTCGTCGAGCGATGCGGCCCGAGATGATGTGACAGTGGGGGCCATGTTGAAAAACGTTCCTTTCCTGTGACGCCGACAGACTGTCAACGTCGAGTTGCCTGATCACGCAGCCCTAAATCATGGTATCATGACAGGCGATAAGTTCACAAACCTTTATTTGGACCGTCAACGCGGCCATGACGTTGGCGAAGCCACTCTGCCAACGCGATGCCCGCGCTTACGGAGGCGTTAAGACTGGATATGGCGCCGGCAAGAGGAATGCGCACCATGTAGTCTGCGCGTTCCTTTACAAGTCGCCTGACGCCAACGCCCTCATTACCGATGATAAAGGCGATGCGCCCGGTGAAATCTACGTCCCAAATTGCCTTTGACGCGTCTTCGGCGAACGCGGCCGTCCAGAACCCCTGCTCTTTCAGCTGCGCCACAGCGCGCGCCAGGTTGGTCGCCTGGATAAGGTCCAGGTGCTCCATGCCGCCCGCCGCGGCTTTCATTGCCGCTGTTGTAATGGGCGAAGCGCGGTCTTTCGCGAAGAGAAGGCCCGACGCGCCACAGGCGGCGGCGCTGCGCGCAATGGCGCCAAAATTCTGCGGGTCTTCCACCCCGTCCAGGATAACAAGCGCCTGGTCCGGTTCAGCGTGACGCTGCAGCCAGTCTTCCAGGGAGAATATGGGCAGCGGCGCGGCGCGCAACACCACGCCCTGGTGCTTCACGCCAAGCGACAAGGCATCCAGTTGTTTCTGGTCCACCCTTTCCACAGGAATGTCCGCAGCGCTTTCCAGAATATCAGCCAGGTCTTTTGAACGGTCGCCAATATAAAGCCGCTGTGCCCGTCTGCGCCGCGCGCGCAGGCAGACCAGCACCGGCAGCCGTCCCGCCACTATCTCGGAGCGATGACTAGCCACTCAAACTATGCACTTCCCTGAGGGTTGCCGCGTGGCGACGCAAAATGTCGTTGCGGGGAACGCGAGAATCATATTGGTTCGCTTCGGCGCTGATGAGTTCCTGCAATACATCATAACTTTCCTGATAGCGCTTCAACCTGTCAAGGCATCGCGCAGTCCGGTATTTATTGTGCCAATAATTGGCGCCATCATAACCATATCTGTTGATGGCCGTCTGCATGACGTCCATCGCCCTTTCGTACCGAAATTGATACATCAGGTAACCGCCGATTCGCGACAATCCCGCCTCGTCAATTTTATCACGTTCCGGGTCTTCGCCCGGGTTTGCATCGGTAAAATTGCTAACCAGGTAATTTACACCAGGGCTGGAGGCAATAAACACAACGCCTGCTATCAAAGCAATAATAATCGGCCATTTCAAACCGCTTAAGTCCATATTGTGCAACCTCCTGCTAAAATCCGATAAAGGCGCGTACGTTTTCGGTAACTTCCGAGAGAACGGGAATGTAAAACAACGTAGCGGCAACTCCCAAGGCGAACAAAATGGCCGCCAGCGTAATCAAACCGCCCAGGAGATTCCGGACCGATTCCAAAATACCGCGCTTGCCGACACGGTCCAAGCCCATCACTTCCGCGCGCTGCACGAACCGTTCATGCTTCTCTCGGCAGTCATCGGAACAATAGAGCCCGGCGGGACCGCGTGTGCCGCAGGACTTGCACACAGGCTTGCTGCACTGCCTGCAACGCCCGATCGCCTCAACGCCCGGATGATTGATGCATCCAATGGTTTTCGCTCCCATCATCGTGACAGCATCTCCTTAACAATCATAAGTCAGTATCAAAACAGCACGATGCCATTATAACATAAGCGATACTTTTATTATTTCACTTGTCGTCAAATGCGCGGATTTCCGCAGCAGCCAGAACATGCCCGTCACTATCGTAAAAAACCGCCCATTGGCCGGGTGTGACTGCGCGTTGCGGCATATCCATCTGTACACGCGCGCTGCCGACGCCAACAGAAACTTGCGCATCCACGGGAACGTGCCGATAACGCAATTGCACCTGGGCCCGAAAGGTCTTTATCGCAGGATCATGCGCGCCGTAAAACAAGGGGCCCGTCACAAAATACGGGCATAGCGATTGCTCGTCGCGCCCCACAACAATCGTGTTGTTCGCGGCATTTACCCGCACCACATACAGCGGTTGTTCCGCGCTGATGCCAAGGCCGCGCCGTTGTCCAATGGTGTAGTGGCAGATACCTTTATGGCGGCCCAGCAGGTTGCCTTCCATGTCAACGATAGGCCCCGGCTCCCCTTGTCCGTGCCGCGCTTCCACAACGCGCGCATAATTGCGGCCTGAAACAAAACAGATTTCCTGGCTCTCCGCCTTTGCGCCTACAACCGGGTCTATGGACGCGGCCATGGCGCGCGCGTCCTCTTTCGTCATGTTCCCCAAGGGAAAACACGCGCGCCGCAATTGTGGCTGGGTCAAAGGCGCAAGCACATAACTTTGATCCTTGGGTCTGAA
>SLFT01000152.1 GCA_007124105.1 Candidatus Hydrogenedentota bacterium
AGATGTAGACAATAATACACCTGCTAACCAGTCACGAATATTTTTGCTTGCATTGTTTTTTTTTTTTTTTCTAGCATGATGCCTTCCTAAATCAAACTTTTCGATTCTGCAGGGTGGGTTCCTCTTCGCTTCACCCACAGTCCACTTTTGGGGTCGATTGGTAGACAGCTACGTTTTTTCTTGCATTGTTGCATTCAAAACAAAGGAAGGTGTATCATGAACTCGGCATGATAGCGTTTTAACTGCATTAATGCACAAGGAAAAATTATGACCAGCGATGAGGTTAAACGCTTATATGGGGAGGCCGTGCAGCGTCATGCCGACGGAGACTATGCCGGCGCGCTGAAGTTACTCGAAAGCATTGAGGCGGATGAGTCGGGTAAGCATGACATGACCTACCCACGCGCGTTGTGTCTGGTTGCAATGGGACGGGTCGAAGAAGCCACTTTGTGCTATCGCGTACTAAAAGATCGCTTGAAGCCGGACGCGCTGCAACAACTTGAAGATGCTATCGCAAAAGCCAGGGAAATGCTGCGCAGCGGCGAGGAGGAATCCGGGGAGGATCAACACGACGACGTGTCTCTGGTTCAGGAAACTACCGATAAGAGCGCAGCGGCAGCATCTGTTGATAAGGACGCCAAACCAGAAGAGCAACAATCAACGGCTGACGCGCTGGCAGGCAACGCTGTTCAATTAACGCCGCACAAGAATACGGAGGTCTCTTCTGAAGAAGACCACGAATCGGCGATTCAGAAGCAAGCGCAACCTGATGCCGAGGATGTATCGTCTGCGCAGGAAGAAGAAGGGGAAGCCGCTTCCGAGCCCCAGGAAGAAGAGAATATATTTGAGGTGCAGTCCGTATATCCAGTGTCAGCAGATGAATGCTCCGTTGTGGGCCGGGTAACGAAGGGCGTTTTCCATGTAAACGCAATCGCACAACTGACCGGAACCTCGGGCGTACAGATTTCCGCGCCCATCAGCCGAATAGGCTCTGCCGATACGCCGCTGCTGCTGGCACGGGAAGGTCGGCGTACGGTACTGGTGTTGCGCATCGAGCCCGACCAGATCAGCGCCGGTACGCTAATATCCTGTGAGCCTCGAAAAGCCAAATCCGATACGGTTGCGATACCGTTACCCGGGAAAACAACCATTTTAGAGCGTCCCGTGCAATTGGCCCCTGTCGAACGTCTTATGAAACAAGGCGATTATGAGAAGGCGGAAACCCTGCTGGAAGTCTATATCGCGCGGCATCCCGACGATATTGTTGCGCAACGGATGCTTGCGCAGCTGTATCTTGACAGCGATCCTATTCAGCGCGACCCCGAGAAGGCGCTTAAGCTGATTCGTGGCGTATACAGGGCCGGCGGCGCCGAGGACCCGGCGGTCACCAATATTCTGGCCCGCGCGCAAGCGGAGACAGGCGACCCCGAAATGGGATTGCGGTTCATGGAACGCTTGTACGCGGCCACCCAGGATGTTGAGGCGAAACAGGCGGTGGCGCAACGCATCCACGAGTTCCGGCGCAAGTACGAGTTGGGCGACTTGTGGGAGTTTATGGACAGTCACGGCGATGTGGCCTTTGAAGCGAGCGAGTCCCAAGAAATCATCCGCGCGCTCAAAAGCGGCGCCATACCCCCGGATGCGGAATGCAGACGCAACCGGGTGGGCGGGTTTGAACCCATGGAAAGTGCGTTGGCGCCGGCCTTTCCCGAGGTGGCGGCTTTCTTCAAAAAGCAACAGTCGCAATGGAATCCGGGCTTTCTCGTCCTGATATTGCTCCTGCTTATCGGAATACTGATTGCACTGTTTTTCCCCGAACTACTGCGACAATTATAGGCGTCCAGAGAATCATCCTGACGCGCTCGCCAGATGCGCGTTGTTCCTGTGAATCGGCCTCTTCTCAGGCGCTTTGCTTACCCGCCTGCTTCACTCCAGAACACTGTCAGCCGACAGCTTACGCAAAATACCCGGCCTGATCCAGGGCTCACCGGCTCGCACCAAACTCTTAATGCCCTGCGCGAACTAATTGCCGCCCGTCGCCTTTTGCAATTCACTGATAAAATCGGTCATGAGAAACGGTTTCTCCAGAACAGGACGCCCCGTATTGCCCAAAAATAAGCGCGTTTGATAATTCATGGTGTCCGCAGTGATGAAAAAAACATGTTCTCGCAGTTCTGGACAGTGTTCGCTGATGTGTTCGTAAACATCAGCGCCGCTCAATGAGCCGGACAACAGGAAATCTATAACTGCCGCATCGTAATTATTGGTTGTAAGCTTTTCCAGCGCCTCCGCGCCCGAGGCAACCGTATCCGCCAGGTAGCCGCGTGTATACAGAACTGTTTTCATCAAGTCCAGCAAGTCCGCCTCGTCGTCCACAACCAGCACCCGCTTTGCGGGCGCCTCCTCAACGCCGCCGGACTGAACGTTCTCCTTTTTTACCGGGGACGCTTCGGTATCCTGAGACAATACCGGCAGTTGCAGCACGAAACATGCGCCGTCCGGATCGTCGCCCGTTCCCGATGAAATGGCAAGGTTGCCGCCATAATCATTGGCTACCGCTCTGGCCAGGCTAAGCCCTAGCCCCACGGCGCCCGTCTCGCGGCGTGTGGTAAAAAAGGGCTCGAAGATGCGTTCGCGCAAATCCGGCGCAATGCCAGAACCATCATCCATCACGCGCAATCGAACGAGCCCCCCTTTCTTCTCGAGCGCACATACAACATGCGACGCAGCGGCGCGCAACGCGTTGTCCACAAGACTCAATACAACCTGTACAAGTTGTTCCGGTACGCATTCAATCGGAACAGGCGCTTTTGGAAGACGCCAGGTGATCATGCGATTCTGCGCGGGCGTCAACATTGGCCGCACCGATTCACGGACCAGTGTCGCGAAATCAACTACGCGCCGTTCCAACGGCATGCCCTTGCCAAAGTCAAGTAAATCCTCCACAATATCTTTGCAGCGAACCGCGTTGCGCAGGATACGGGTAACTGCTTCGTGAGTCTGATCCGAAGGCAACCCTTTGGATATCATTTCCGCGAATCCAAGAACCACGCTCAGCGGATTGCGCAGCTGATGCGCCACAGTAACTGCTATCTGCGCCGTCAATGACGTACGCTGCTGCGTGATGATTCCTGTCTCCAGCTGCTTTTGCACCTGTTTGCGGCGGGTCATGTCATAAGCGCAACATAAAACGCGCGTAATGCGGCCGCAACGCTCAGGAACCGGGAGAAAGAACAGCAGGAACCATCGGGTCTCGCCAGAACCCACATGGCAGATTTCCTCCACCTGAAATTCTCCTGAAGAAAATGCGCGACGACAAAGACAGGAACGCCGATTGCCATGACGCTCTTTATACAAAAAACAGCACAACGGTTCTTTGCCGTCATACTCGGGGGGCGCAATCGCTTCGATGGACTCCGAACTGTACGCTGCCGCGCCATCCTCCGTCACCATCTGCACCGGATAGGGGATTACGCCCAGCAGACACTCTTCAACATAACGGCTGCCATCGGTTTCGGAAACGTCGTCATTATTTTGGCCGCTTTTGGTCTCCAGGCATAACGCGGCGCCCGCGCGAAGTCCGGAAGCGTCAAACAGTTGTTGCACGTGAAAACGGGCGCTTACCCGTTCCTTGCCTTCTTGCAGCAAGCCCGTGAAAGTCTTTTGTTGTTTACCCCCGGATTTGTGGCGCAACGCTGTGCGCAAGCGAGAAGCGGTCTTCTCGTCGCACAATGCAATCACATCGCGTCCCGCCAGCGATTCGGGCGAAACAGCCAGACAACGCGCAAAGGCGCGATTCGCTGTTTCAATAAACCCTTGCGCATTCAATAGCGCCAATGGAGAATCAACCGCGTCCGAAATCATGCCGCACCGGCGCCGTTCGGCTGATTCCTGTTCTCGCATGCGTTGCATGCAGTGCTCAATAAGATGGGCGTCATGCGCATCGGCGCCGGCCATGATACAATCATAGATGTCCGACGCGGAAATACCCTCCACATTCTCAAGACAATAAGCGATAAGAGCGTTGCGGCACTCACGAAAAACTTGGTGCGCTTCACCAATGTCGCCGCCCGCCGCTTCAATATATTCCATCGTCTGCGACACCCATTCTCCTGCGCGATATGGCTTGTTGCGATAACAGGCTATCTGGTTCGCAAGCCACATATTCAGTAAAGGACGCAACGCCTCTCGATTGGAATCGGCCAGGTGCGTCAGCAAGTGCTCCGTGAGCAGGTCAACCCGTTGTTCAACAAAATCTGCCAGATATTTCCCGTGAGATTTCTTCATTTGTAAGCGCTTTCTATCGCGAAACAGGCTTGCCCAATCGCGAACTGCAAAAAAATATCAGCACCGTGACAACACATATCTCTGTAGAAACGCTGCCTTTCTGAAGAGAAGCGTCCCGCAAAAGGAACGCATGTTTGCTAAAATATTGTCTCGATACAATCTTAATAACGGCGATTTCCCTGTATGCGTATGTTCGTAGCAGTACCAGATAACGTATATTCTTGCATAGTATACCAAAAAAACGCAAGAACAAGGAAAAAAGGCGGGGCTGGCAGGCTTCGCGTAAGAGATGCCGGACAGTTTCAATAGTGGCGCGACCACATAACGAGGAAATATTACAATAAGGCCAGTGCTTCTTCCGTAGTGCGACAAGATGCAAGCGATGCAAAGGTCTGGCGATTGCGCAACGCCACCATCACTTTGGCCAATAAACTCAAGTAGGTTCTCTCTGCGTCCTTAGGCGTGGCAAAAAGTACAATAATCTTCACGGGTCGGTTATCCAGCGCTGCAAAATCAACGCCGTCCGGGGCGATTCCCAATGCAATTGTTGGCTCCGTCACTTCCGGGATGCGCACATGCGGCACCGCCACGCCGCCGCCGAGGCCAGTGCTTTGGATGGCCTCGCGTTCATACACCGCCTTGCGCAACGCCTCACAGTCAGTAATGACGGGGTTGCGACACAGCACGTCAATCAGCAAATCCAACGCGTCATGCTTTGAAGCATTCGGTGGAATAATGCGCACTTGAGACGTATCAATAAAATCCAGTTTGGTTGTCATAACGGCTGCTCTGTAATTGTTGGCGTGTCAGAAGGATAGTGTGCCCAGATTTTCGCGCATCCTGTGCAACGCTTCGTCAAGGCGCGCGTCCTCCACTGTCAACGAGAATCGCACATAGCCTTCGCCATGAGCGCCATACGCGGCGCCGGGCGCTAAAACGACAGCCGTTTTTTCAAACACAAAATCGCAAAATTCAGAAGACGTAAATCCCGAGGGAACAGGCGTCCATAAGTAGAAAGTTCCCGCGGGCGGATCATAGCGCCAACCCAACGCGCGCAATGTAGCCAACACCTTATCGCGACGCTGCGCGTAACGTTCGCGCATGGCGTCAATGAAAGCGTCGCAATGGTCCAGCGCTTCAATGCCTGCGTACTGGATGGCGTTAAAAACGCCGCTGTCCGTGTTTGCCTTTGAAGTAGCCATGGCCTTGATAATATCCGGGTTGCCGCAGGCCATGCCGATACGCCAACCGGTCATGTTGTACGGTTTGGACAAGGAATTGAGCTCCACGCCCACATCTTTCGCGCCGGCAGTATTCAAGAAGCTGAGCCGGCCAACGCCAAACACCACTTCACTGTAGGGGTTGTCATAGCAGACGGCAATATCATAGTCGCGCGCGAACGCCACCAGCGCGGCCAGGAATTCGGGCGTCGCAACAGCGCCTGTGGGGTTGTTCGGGTAGTTCAGGTAAAAGGCGGTTGCCCGCTTCGCCACGTCAGAAGGGATCGCGGACAGGTCCGGCAGAAAATTATTCTCCGCCTTCATTGCGACGGGATGCGGTTCCGCGCCGACAAACCAGATGCTCGGCTTATACCCCGGATAACCGGGATCGGTCACCAGCGCAAGATCGCCCGGATTGATCACGCCCAACGCAAAATGGTGACACCCTTCCTTTGAACCAATAAGCGCGACTATCTCTTTCGTCGGATCAAGCGACACGTCATAGCGTCGCGCATACCAACGGGCGACAGCCTCACGGAAAGCGCCCATACCCCATTCTTCATCCGTTGGATACCGGTGATTCGCCTTATCTCGCGCTGCGCTGTTCAGCGCCTCGATTACGTTGTCCGGCGTGGCCTCCACCGGATCGCCTATGGCCAGACTGATAACGTCCACGCCCTGAGCGCGCGCCTCGTTAATCTTGTTGCGCAAGGTCATGAATAAATAAGGGGGTATTTTATCCAGTCGTTCAGCCGTTTG
>SLFT01000442.1 GCA_007124105.1 Candidatus Hydrogenedentota bacterium
GTGAACGACGGGAAGCGCGCCTGCCGAAGAACGCCGATGCAGCGACGGCCTGGCGCGAACAGCATGGCAACGCATTCGGGCATCTGCTCGGCGTTGGTACGCCCCATCCGAACGATTTGCGCGCCACACGTCACAGCATTGACACTGTGGGGGACTACATACTGGAACGGTGGCTGTTCGGGCGGGCCGCTGTGGGCGATGAAATCCCCGCGTTGTTGTACAGGAACACTAATGCGGCGCCCCAAGATGTAGCAATTCTTGTGCATGGTCGGGGCAAAGCCTTTTTCGCGGACATCGCCGCGGGCGCGCCCGGACCGCTGATTTTGGCGCTGCTGGAACAGGGTCAGGCCGTGCTGCTGATTGACCCGTTCCTTACCGGCGAACATCATGCGCCGGACAAAGTGCGCGCCCATCAGAGCATGGAAAAGTTTCATGATACGTTTCATCCCACCGATACCGCGCATCGCGTCCAGGATATTTTGACCACGCTGGCGTTCCTGCGCATGCGATATGACACGACCAATGTGATGGATGTGATCGGCGTTGAAGCGGCGGGACTGTGGTGCTTGTTGGCGGGCGCGGCGGAACCGGCGTTTCGACGCATTGTTGTGGACATGAACCAGTTCGACATGACCGATGATGACGCCTGGCTGGAAAATGCCTATATGCCCGGCATACGCGCCATCGGCGACATCCCCGCCGCCATTGCCGCGGGCGGCCCCGATCGCTTTGTGCTGTACAACGCCCGCGAATCACGAGAACTTGACGCACTGGGCGTGTACACCACAACAAGCGCGCAAATGCCCCCGTTGTAGCCCGGCTCAGAATAGCGCGTGTTGAGAGGGACGCTTTACGTTTTGCGTCGCCTCCGAAGGACCGTATTGACCATATTGACCATATTGACGGGCTGTGGCGATACCGCATATACAAGCTTTGTTACGGCGTGGCAAACAAAAACGTGCTATCACCATTTCCGACGAGGTCAGGAAATCTGAAGCGATTATAAGGACTGTTCGCGCACAACGGCTCAGTTTTCCTCCTCAGCCTTGATGCGTTCAAGTTCCTGTTGCAGCAGTTGGATGCGTCTGTCCGGGCCGGGATGGGTGGTGAACATATAGGCCCATTCGGGGATTTTGTGTTTCTCGCGAAGTCGTTCCAGAAGACGTGTGGCGCCGTCGGCCTCGCCGTAGTAGTCGTATACCAGCCGCAACCCGAAGCGGTCCGCCTGCTCCTCCTGTTTCCGCGAGTAGGCAGTGACAATGGCATTGTAGGTCAACCCGCCCATAAGATCGCCGCCGCCGCGTGGAAAAACAATGCTTTGACATCCCGCCAGCAACAGCGCGCGTCCCGCGCCGCGCAGGTGGTCCCGATTGGCGAAATGCCCGAGTTCATGGCCAATGAGGAAGGCAATGGCAATCTCATCATCCTCAAGCGCCTCGACCAATCCCTTTGTCACGCCGATGGCGCCGCCAATGATGGCGAACGCGTTGGGTTCTTCCTCTTCCAACAATAGAAGCCGGTACGGATAGGGGGGTACATCGGGATGCTCGCGCAGTTTCTCCAGCGTTTCCCTATACAGAGTCAGCTCGGACGCGCCGTCATTCTCGCCGCCTATGAAACTGAACAGCGCCGCTTCACGTTGCACGGAGATGAACCGCACCCCAACCTCGACAGTGGCCCATATCAACACGTTCACCACCGCAATCCCTAAAATGACACAGGCGGCTATGCGGATATAATCCCGGCTGGCGGAATCCTGCCCGGCGCTGACGTCCGCCGCTTCACCCAGTGTTCGCTGTACGAATTTCATCCGCTTGTTCCCGCCGATATCGAACGGCGGTGCTGTAGGCGAGCACTTCGATTCCGCCAAGGTATTGACCCCGAGGCGTTGTGCTTGCGAGCATGCTCCGTTCGATGCGAAGATTCACAAAGATATCGGCATCCGGGCAGGATTCTTTCATGCGCAACAGCGCTTCACGTCGCCCGCGGTCAAGCACGCTTTCAAAAGAACGCACCCGTCCGCCCACAAGATTGTAAAGGCCGCCCATAAACCGCTTGAAGTAGTCTATGGACACCACAACCGACCCCTGCGCGAGCTCCGCGCGTTCCACGGCGCGGGAATCATCCCACTGGCGACTGGTAATGGCCGGACGATATCCACTGGTTGCCTCGCGTGTGTGGATGCTCTTAAAATGACGCAGTTCAATTGCCTTGCCGATGAAAAAGGCAAAGACAACCAGAAGCAGGGGAAGCGTATATTGCGCGGCAACAATGACAAGTTCCATCACATCGCATCCTCTACGAGAACAGCCGTGCCATAGACATACAGTTCCGAGGCGCCCTGGGCAACCGAGGAGGTGCTGAATCGTACATTCACAATCGCGTTCGCGCCAAGGGCGCGCGCCTGTTTGATCATACGCGTCGTCGCTTGCTCGCGGGCATCGTTCAGCAGGCTTGTATACCCTTTCAACTCGCCGCCAACAAGATTCTTAAGGCTGGCCATAATGTCGCGACCGACATGCTTTGCGCGTACGGTGCTCCCCGCAACCAATCCATAATGCGCCACTATCCGCTTGCCCGGCACTGTTTCAACATTCGTCAGTATCATGGCATAGTCCTCTCTAACTGTTGTCCATCATTATACCTGAAACCGCCGCAGCGGGTGGGAACCAGCCCGGTTCACGCGCGTCCGATCATCCTTGTACGCCGAAATCAGCGCTTGTTTCCGCAGATACTTTATTTGGCGGAAGACAGCGCCAACGGCCTGGGGAGAGCGCCTGATCCTGCGCACTCTTCACTGGCGCACGACGAAATCTGACGCAAAATACGGGCTAGTTCTGCGCGCCAATCGTGGTAACATCACGCAACACTTCGATGGGATTGGTATAAACCCAGGGCACCCATTCACCGAGAATATCAAGTTCCGCCTCGACACGGTATTTTCCCGGCGCGGTGGGCTGCCAGTCTACAATAACGCCTTCATCAAAATAGACCTCTTCGCCATGCCTCAAAATAGTGACGCGGCAGCGATGGGGAGACGCTACGATCAGACGCGTATCCGGCGTGAGCATGATGTTTTCGCCCATCACGGCCTGCTGCTGACTGTTGTGGGCCATGAAAATGAAACCCGAACTGTCCGCAATCATATCAAAACCGATATAGACGCGCCCCTCGGCGAAAGCGTCCAGAATGGCTTCTTCCGTTAATTCGGAGGCGAGCGCGTAGGTAGACACATACCGGATCATCAAATCATAGGGGTCCAACTGAATGCGGAACGCCTCCTCACCTGGCGTTAGCGGCCCTGCAAACAAGCGAAGCAGCGTACGGGTAAAAAAGTTAAGGTTATACTCCTCCTGCCGCTTTCCGGACGCCTCATAAATCATGATGTTGCCGTTGTCCATGTATACGCCATACACGCCTACATTCTGGTGGCAATCATTGGCGGCGATACCCACAATGTCCCGCGTCATATTCATCTGGTCCCAATGGGCGAGCATCTCCGTATTGCGATCAAAAATAAGTCGTATGGTCTGCTCGGGATATTTACGGAAATTCATCAGGATATCCGGAGCGAGAGCCGTTAACTCTTCGTCTTTTGTATCGGCGTGGGTATTGTAAATTTCCATGCCGCGAATCTGTGGCAGGTGCCAGTCGCGCTCTTCTTCAGGATGGGCAATAAACAGAAGTCCGCCCAGGGACTCAATCTCCTCAGCCAGTTCTTCGGGGTCTTTCGAGCAATCCAGCACCACGTCGCTGTCCAGGCCCCAGGGCATAAAGCCGCGGCGCATTTCGTATCCGGGAATGAACAACTTGCCGTCATATAAACCGCGCCATTGGGCGCCGTAATCTGCAATACCCCCCTCAAGACAGTGATCAGACATGGCGATAAAATCGCGATCTGTATCCTTTAACACTTGCAGTATTTCTTCGAAGGGCACTTCGGAATCATGGGATAATTCAGAATGATTATGGGCGCTGCCGCGATAGTGGTTCCAGGGAATCTGGTATGGCAATTCCACCGCAACGCGACTTTCCGCGATCGCTTCCCACGCGGCGGCTTGTCTTGGGAATACAAAGTAGCGGTTGTACAGGGCGCCGCGAAATACCACCAGAAAGGCGATTACGACAATGAGCAGCAGAACGAGACAAATTCGACCAGACCAGCGTAGCACTGTACGTATCCTTGGTTTGTTCATATCACTTGTACTTCCTTGTATTACAGGCAATCACTGAACCGCTATGGCAGATGCAATCAATTACATACTGTACATATCCACGGGGCCATCAAAACTTGAATGCCATGTTTGCGCCATTACTGTTGCGCCATCGTGGCGCTGAGTCCGCTTCGCTCCATGCGAATCAACATGGGCTCGAGGGGCGGCAACACGCGCGGGAATACAATGTCGCGCCCCTGAATCAGGTCGCGCCCCGAATTCGAAACGCCTGTGATATTGCAGGTAACGGGATTCCTGCGCAGGTTGATGATGTAAAGGTAACCATCGCCTTCATATTCCACATAGCGCGAGCGAACGCCTTCAAGCGGGTATCCAAAGGCATTGATGGGACGCGCAATTTCAGGGAGCGCGCCGCTGTCCTGCGCCGCGTCCATGGCGTGCAGATATTCGGTGGGCAGGTTCATGCCGCGCACCAGCACCGTGCTGGAAGTGGAACGGATAACATCGTTTCGTGAGTGGCCGCGCTCATTATACGGTATGGGCGTACCCACCCGGGCGACAGTGCCGCCATCGTCAACAAATTGCGACAATAATTCGAAGGTGGCGTCAGACACAGCCATTGTTTCCGGGAGAATTAGAACTCTGATAGCGCTTAACGCTCCCGCGTTGATTTGCGACTCTGTAATAAAACGTATTGTGAATCCCGCAAACGAGGCGCCTTCGAAGGCGAACTTCGCTGATTCAAGATGCGGTATGCCGTCATCCATAATTTTCGACGCCTCGCTGAAGAGTATCGCTATCTCAGGCGGCGCCTGTTGAAAAGCGGCAACAACAGGCGCAAGCCGGTTGATGTCGCGCGCGGCAAACACAAACGCCGCCAGCGCTTCAGGACATTCAGGCACAGCGCTGCGCGCCGGCAATGCCAGCCCGTTGACGCCGCTCATGACAGCTTCCCACACCGCGCTGCGTGTAAGCGCGCCGCGTTCCGCCGATGAATGAACCCCATCAAGTTCGATATCGCCCGCAAAATTCATTACAGGTTTTGACGGCGCATACGAACGCATAAGCGTATAATAGGCTTGGGGAAGCGGGTAACTCATGGCGTACAAAGTCTCACCAGGACCTGATGCGGCCGAGCAACCGTGCAGGTCCATCATGGCCGCAACCGCTTCACGATTGACATCGTACCGCGTTTCACCCGTGGAAAAGGCGCTGTTGGGCAATGTTACCGTTGTGGGAACGCTGGGCGCGTATTCCGCCAGGTCCTGTTCAAGCCGCGCCAGCGCTAGTGTAATCAGCTCGCGATGAAACGTTTGCCACTCATATTGATAGGCGCGCCTGTTCTGATACCTGTATTCCGGGTGTTCGCCCCAGATAGTGATTTCGTCATAATCGGCAAGGTGTGAACGCCACAGGCGATTCAGTTCAATGCGGTCGGGATAACGCTCTTCCACCCGTGAGATGAAATGTTGGCGCACCTCCTCGCCGTCATACTTAAACTGCGGCCCGCGGGCGACGCTGGCGCATACAACGATAGGCTTGTTGTTCAGCGCTGACGCCATGGCGATAAGACGGTCCGCGTACAGGCTGCTGAACTCGGCGTGCGCCATATTGACGAAACCGGTATCCAACAGTTCCGGCCATTGGTCCATGATGGCGCCCACAACATGTTCCTGGTTAAACTGCACAGCCAGGGCTATGCCCGCCGCCTTCACGGCGTCAAGCGCGGCCTCCAGCTCAGCAATAAGTGTGACGGACGAATCACTGACAGGCATGGTTTTCACCGAAAAATTAAGGCCATAACGCTGTAATCGCTGAAGCTGGTCTTCCAGCGGCGCATCGTCGTCCAGGGCGATGCCGAACAGGTACACAGGGCGCTCGTCCACATAGAAGCCGCCATTTTGAATTGTGATGCCATCGAGGGACGGCGCATCCGGAAAAGCGGGCGTCTCCATAACGCTGCCGCCAAAGACAATACCCGCGTGCAGGGTATCGCTCAAGGTTTTCAGATATTCCACCCGCTGGTCCAGACGCTGCCAGGCCCTGTCGGCCAAGGCCGTCCGCGCCTCGCGCATCA
>SLFT01000275.1 GCA_007124105.1 Candidatus Hydrogenedentota bacterium
CCGGCCATCAGCGCGTGGGAAAAATTGATTGCCACACCCACATTTTTCATGGCAATTTCCTGGCACATGGACAGTGCTTTGCCTACGGAAGAAATAGTCAAATGCTTGCGTGGCTCGCGGGGCTTATAGATCACCGCAATATTAACGTCGGGGGACGCAAATTTTGCGATGGTCTTGATGGAGGAGATAATGGTGTTCCAGTGCGCGGAATAATCCACATGGAACGGATAGTCGAAGCCGTCCGTATACAGGCGCAACGTGACTTCGCTCGTGCCCAGGGCGCGGGCAATTTCAACCGCCTTGCGGCCCTCGTCTATGGCGGCATTCCGCGTTTTCTGATGTTGTTGCGCAAAACCGGCAAGGCTGAAACGTCTATTATGACTCAAAACAGTTGTTACAGCACTACAAACAAGGCCGTTTTCCTTTAACAACCGTTTGGCTTCCTTTACGGGCATATCCGAGGTTATATCGCATTGTCGCAGTTCTACCCCTTTGATTCCCTTTAATTTTGCAATTGCCGGGATCACTTCTTGCAGGCGCGGCGCCTCGCGGTATCCTTCCGCGCAAAAGCGATCCTGCACATTTGAATATACCCACAATCCTGTGGCTAATTTTAAGGTCATGAACCTTGTCTCCTTGCATAAGTGTTGCGGTGTAAACCAGTTGTATTCACGGAAGCATCGCGAAATGGTAAAGGTAGTATGAAGTATTTACACTTGTTTTTTGTCCAAAGAAGATGAAAGTCACCCCAATAGTCTTACTGCTCGATGCTTTGCCATAGTATAAACAAATTTATGTCAAAAGTCAATACTTTTTTTTCATAACACGCATTATGCTAATATTACTTCTTTTGCCGATTGCATGATATGCCGAAACGCGGAATGAAAAGGCTGCATACACACATGCGTAGTAGATACTACTTAGAGTAGAGGAAACGAACTCTTGCGGTCTTTGAGCGACAGATTGGCAAAAATCCTATTATAGACATTGCCAAAACAGAACTAATAGAACTGCTATTAACAATTCCCGAGGCCAGTGTACTTCTAGCCCTCATATAGTACACGGCTGTCTCGCCGATGCGGGGATGGGCTCAGATGGAACTGACCGTCGGCTCAGCCATGATGCATAACGCAACAGGGCAGGCAAGGTTTCTTCGGGATGCATTGCCCTTTTGGGATGGGGTCAGTTGTTGCATGTGTAGACGCGGCAGCATCCGGTCGCGCGAAAAGACTCCTTCTTATAACGAATAAGCCTCTTCAATTTCCGTGCCAACTGAAAAACTTCGTTGGGCTAAACAGATGGTCCGTCCCCGATGGACGTTATTACGGCATTCTCAGGGATGCCGCGGCCACTACACCCTGGCATTCGGAATAGCGCCGACGGCCCACGCTACATTTGTACCGCCCGCCCACAGGCGCTCAATTGCCTGTCAACGGCTTACGAATTTCGATCCATATCCCATAGTTCAATGTTTCATCTTCTGCCGGAACGGGTATTTCAATGTTGAAATTGTGAATGTCCAGCGCTTCCATGATCGCTTCCAGTTCCTGTTTTGCTTCTTCACGATCATATACCATGATTTTCCCCTGCTCATCGCGGATGGCCTGGGCGACGTCAACCGGCATCTCTCGGGCAAAACCGCGTCCTACATAAGCGACGCCGCCGGGTTTGAGTACCCGGTATATTTCTGCAAAGGCGCGTTGTTTGTCGTCAATAAAATGATACGTCCCGCGCGACACGACAACATCGGCATAATTATCCCGAAAAGGCATGGCCTGGCCGTCCGAAAAGATCGCGCTGACCTGGTTGCCAACGTCGCGCCTTTCTGCTTCAGCGAAGAACCAGGAGAAGGCGTGGGGGTTGATGTCCGCATTGACCCAGTGCAGTTTCGTGCGCGCGGCCAATTCAAAAATTAACGCACCGGGGCCGCCGCCCATGTCCACGCCAATACCCGATTCCATCTTGTCGAGACCATAGTCGGCGACAATCTGATCGGCAAGTGGAGCGTACACGGGCGCAAGGAGTCCCTGGCAAACACGGATCATTCGCTGCGCGGCTTCGGCGGTGAAGCGTTCATGGTCAGGCGCGCAGAGGGGCTCGGCGGCGCATACAAGCGCCACGGGACAGATTAAAAGGAACGCAAAAAAAACGTTGCGGCGCAAAATAAATCCTCTCATCAGTATATTCCTTTCTCGTGTATAACAGGGCAACTGCCCTGCATTTTGACTATAAAATCAGTATAAAGGGCCGTACACACCTGATTCCACTATTCCAGGCGGAACAGACCTGTGGCGCGGCAATTGACTTGTCTGTCGCGCGAAACGTATCATAACAGGGACCGACGTGGTATCCTCCTTTTTAACTTCTGGAAAAAAAACTTTATGGCGCGTGTTATTGCTATAGCGAATCAAAAAGGCGGTGTGGGAAAAACAACCACCACCGTGAACCTTGCGGCTTGTCTCGCTGATGACGGCAGCCGCGTTTTGCTTATTGATATGGACCCGCAGGGAAACGCCAGCCAGGGCGTTGGCGTGGACAAGAACGCCTGCGAAAAAAGCATCTACAACGTACTGGTCGAGGGGACGCCGTGCGAACAGACCGTGACAGCAACCCCGTACGAAACGCTGTGGCTGGTTCCGTCCCATCGCGACCTTGTGGGCGCTTCGGTGGAGCTTGTGACCGAGGAACAACGCGAGTTTCGGCTGCGCAACGCTGTTGAACCAATGCGCCCCCAGTACGACTATATCATCGTTGATTGTCCACCGTCTTTGTGTCTGTTAACATTGAACGCACTGGTGGCCTCCTATGAAGTGATTATCCCGTTGCAGTGTGAATACTATGCGCTTGAGGGCCTGAGCGAATTGCTGCACACCATCATTGTTGTCCGGGAGAATTTGAATCCCCGTCTTACCATAAGCGGCATATTACTGACCATGTTCCAACACACCAATTTGTCCAAGAATGTAGTTGATGATGTTCGCGGCCATCTGGGCGCGAGCGTTTATAAGACGATCATCCCCCGCAATGTTTCGTTAAGCGAAGCGCCGAGCTTCGGTATGCCCATCATCCACTACGCTAAGCGGAGCGCTGGCGCGTTTGCCTACATGGCGCTTTCCGAAGAGGTAAAATCACGTGACTGACACCAAGAAAAAGAAACTGGGCAAAGGTCTGGGCGCGTTGCTTCCCGGTACGCTTCCCAACCCCAAGGAGCGGAAACCGCAACGTCCCGCGAAGCCGGAAACCGCCGCGCAGGGACAAGACCGTGTGCTCATGCTGGACCCGACAGCAATCGGCTCGAATCCGAAACAGCCGCGCCGCGTGTTCGATGAAGAGGCGTTACAGGAACTTGCCGAGTCCATCCGCCGCGACGGCGTTCAGGAGCCAATTATTGTCAGACCCGCCGGCGAGACCTACGAAATTGTCTGTGGCGAGCGTCGTTGCCGTGCTGCCATCATGGCCGGCCTGGATGCCATACCCGCCATCTGTCGCGATGTGGCGGACAGCGATATGCTCAAATATGGACTCATCGAAAACATACAGCGTGAAGACCTCAACGCTATTGAACTTGCCATGGCCTACCGTCAGTTAATGGACGAATACAAGTGGACCCAGGAACAAGCGGCGGAGGAAGTAGGCAAGAAACGGGCAACTGTCGCGAACACAGTGCGGTTACTGCAATTGCCGGACGTTATCCAGGAGCAGGTGGCAGACGGCACATTGAGCATGGGACACGCCCGCGCCATTCTGGCGGTTGAGAGCGCCGCCGCGCAATTGGCGCTGGCCCGCAAGATTACCGACAAGGGCCTGTCCGTGCGCCAGGCCGAACAACTCGCCGCGCGTCAAACAGACAAGAAACCGCGCCAGAAGGAAGGCGCAGCGCCGAAGCCCCCGCATATTATGGCGCTGGAAGACAGGCTGCGACGCCGCCTGGGCGCAAAGGTGACCGTAAAGGAGCAGGGGCCGGGAAGCGGACGCATCGAAATCGCCTATTATTCGCTGGACGACCTCGAGCGGCTCCTTGCGCTTATCGCAAAGAATTAAAAGGATACAGACTGTTATGTTCGATATACGTTTGTTGCGCGACGACCCGGTCGCTGTGAAAGCGGCCATGGCCCGTAGACGCGCCGATGTGGATATTGACGCCGTGTGCGATATAGATGGACGCAGGCGGTCCGCCATCTACGCGTTGGAACAGCTGCGCGCGCGCCAGAATAAGGCGGGCGAGGAAATTGCCGGGCGTAAACGGACGGGTCAAGACGCGCAAGATGTTATCACGGAAATGAAAAGCATCAAGGAAGAAATCGCGTCCCTTGAAGATCAGGCGCGTCAGGTGGACGACGATTTGCAGGCGGCCCTGCTGGCGCTGCCCAATGTCCCCGACGCCAGCGTACCGGAAGGCGTGAACGAAAACGACAATCGTGTGGAGCGCGTTGTCGGTGAACCGCCCGCCTTCGATTTCACGCCTAAAGACCACGTGGAAATCGCCGAAAGGCTTGAGCTCGTTGATTTTGGGCGCGCCGCGAAAATATCAGGCGCCCGATTTACGTTGAGTCTGGGCGCGGGCGCGCTATTGGAACGGGCGCTCATCAATTTTATGCTTGATATTCATACTGGCGAACACGGATATAACGAAACGTTGCCGCCGCTGATGGTCAACTCCGCGTCCATGCAGGGCACCGGCCAGCTGCCAAAATTTTCAGAAGACCTGTTCAAGGTCGAAAACACGGATTACTGGCTCATCCCGACGGCGGAGGTGCCGTTGACGAATATCCATCGCGACGAAATTTTGGACGTGGCGCAACTGCCGCTGTACTACACGGCCTACACGCCCTGTTTCCGCAGTGAGGCCGGCTCCTATGGCAAAGACACGCGCGGCATGGTGCGCGTCCACCAGTTCAACAAGGTGGAAATGGTCAAGTTTACCACGCCCGAGAGCTCGTGGGACGAACTTGAGTCACTTACGGCCAATGCCGAAACCATTCTGCGGCGGCTCGGTCTCGCATACCGTGTGGTGTCCCTGTGCGCCGGCGACCTGGGATTCTCCGCAGCCAAAACCTATGACCTCGAGGTGTGGTTGCCCGCGCAGAATACCTACCGAGAAATCAGTTCGTGTTCCAACTTCACCGATTTCCAGGCGCGACGGGCCAACATCCGCTTCAAGCGCGGCAAGAAACCGGAGTTTGTTCACACCCTCAACGGCTCCGGCATCGCTGTTGGCCGCACTGTGGTCGCTCTGCTCGAAAATTATCAACAGGAAGACGGCAGCGTACGCATCCCCGAAGCACTGCAACCATATATGAAGGGTAAAACTGTAATTGCGAATCAGGGATAAGCGTGTAGTCAACACATCCTTGCTCCGCATTAACAAGGACTGTCTGGATAATGCTATGCCCCCAACTAATTCAAAGAATGACGATGCCTTATTAGAACGCGCTGCGGAACTAATCCGTGGTACGACCAACGCCATCGCTGTAACCGGCGCAGGCATATCGGTGGAAAGCGGCATCCCGGATTTCCGTAGCGCCCATGGCCTCTGGGCGCGCTATCCGCCCGACCAGTTTGCGACCATGGACGCCTTTCTGCGCGATCCCGACAAGGTATGGGAGATGTGGTATGAACTTGCCGAGAACTTGCAGGGGGTGAAGCCGAACCCGGGCCACTATGCGTTGGCCGAGTTGGAGAAAATGGGACACATCAAGGCTATTGTTACCCAGAACATTGACGCATTGCATCAACATGCGGGCAGCAAGACCGTTATCGAGTATCATGGCAATACCGATCAGATCGCCTGCACGGCCTGTTTCCGGCATCGCAAAATGGACTTGAGTCACCGCGCCCTGGGGGCGCCCCGGTGTGAATGCGGCGGCGTAATGAAGCCGGATGTGGTGCTCTTTGGCGAGGTCATTCCTGAATACGCGCTACGCACTTCGGACATGCTGGCGCGCGGCTGCGACGCGCTCATTGTGGTCGGCACGTCGGCGCAGGTATATCCCGCGGCGGGTCTTCCCTTCCTGGCCAAGGAAAGCGGCGCCGCCGTCATCGAATGCAATACGGAGCCCACCAACTTTACCAACGTTATCACCGACGTGTTTTTGCAAGGCCCCGCGGGTGAAACGCTGCCAAAACTCGTTGAGCGCGTAAAAAGCGTCACAGATTGAATCAGGCATTGACGGGCCGCATCCACGCAACGAGTCCCGCGAGCACGACGACGCTTTGCGCCAGCCAGAACATGATGAGCCAGCGCCACA
>SLFT01000026.1 GCA_007124105.1 Candidatus Hydrogenedentota bacterium
CGTCAAGATCGCCGTAGGCGTCGCACACCAGTTCCACGCCCGAGCGCAATGTCGCCCCGGTGAACGCGGCCAGTCCAGCGGCCAGTCCGCCCGCCGCGCCGCCGCCGGGCAGGGCGCTCACATCCACACGCCGCTCTTTTTTCAGTACCCGGGCATATTGGCGCAGCGCCGCGTCAAGCTGCTTTACCATGTCAGGGGCGGCGCCTTTTTGCGGGGCGTATACGTAGGATGCGCCGTTGCGTCCACACAAAGGGTTTGATACGTCGCAGGCCGCCGCCACTTCCACCGCGTCAAGCCGCGTGTCCCGTCCGGACATGTCCACAGACGCCAGACGGCTCAGCGCGGCGCCGCCCGGCGGCAGGTCGCGTCCCTGGCTGTCCTTGAACCGGATGCCCAGCGCGGCGGCCATGCCCGCGCCGCCGTCGTTGGTGGCGCTGCCGCCCAGTCCCACGATGATGCGTTGCGCGCCGCTGTCAATGGCATGACGCATCAGTTCGCCCACACCGCGTGTGGTGGTGATGCGTGGGTCGCGTTTTTTTACAGGCGTAAGATGCAGTCCCGCCGCCTGCGCCATTTCAATAACGGCAGTGCTCCCGTCATCGAGCAGTCCGAAACTGGCGTTGACTGGTTTTCCCAGGGGGCCGCAGACGCGCGCGGTGCGTATCTGGCCGCCCAGGGCGTGATGCAGCACATGCAGCAATCCGTCGCCGCCGTCGGCCAGCGGACGCCGGACGATATCTTCGTCGCGGACGCCGGCCCGGCGCAACCCGGCGGCCACCGCTTCCGCCACGGCGAAGGCGTCCAGGCATTCCTTGAACGAATCAGGCGCAATGACAATTTTCATGGGCGCAATACCTTTATCTTTCAGTAGATTGCAACAAGGCGAACACTTCTGCCATGTCGCGACGGAACGTTTGTATGGCGCGGAGCCGTCGGTCCTCGACCCGTCGCCGTTCAGCGAAGCCGCCGATGTCCGGAAGTTCGCCGTCGTCGTCCACGCCGCTGAACGCGGCGATATGGCGCGCGCGCGCACCCAGCAGGTCCTTCGCCCTGGCCGCCGCTTCCGACGCGCGCCCGTCCGTCTCGGCCCGCGCAAGCTGGTCGCGCAACAACGAGAGCAACGCGTGGTCCTCGATGCCGTCGCGGATGGCGCGGCTGCGTTTGCTGGGTACAATGCCGGCCCCCGGATAGACCAGCATATAATCCGCCTCGCCATGATAGAACCAGGGATCAAAAGACGTAGCGCAATAGGTCCAGAACCCGATGCCCGTTAGCTGATGACGCCATGCCAGCCATGACTGGCCGCGATAATAGCCGAGGGGCGAGCGGTGCTTGGCGTTGTCCTCGCAGGCGTAAGTCCATACCGTGCTGCCTGTGTCGCGAATAAAGTCCAGCTTGCCGGTGTCCGGCTTGTTGATGAGGTTGTCCCGTTGCGGACACCAGATATCCACGGTGTCGGCCATGGCCTTCAGGTGTTCGAGCGAGGCGTCGCCCACCGGGTCTGTGTACAGCCGAATTGCCGGGTCGGCCTCGCGCGCCAGTGTGCCCAGCTGTATATGCCGCGCGACCAGTCCTTCGCGCAGTCCCGGTTCGTCCACCGTATACAACGCGTAATCGTCATAATCCAACCCAAGCGATTCCAGATGGGCGACCCATGCGCGCAGGTAGGCGACATGCGCCCGGTTCCACGATTCCGAAAACTGCGGCGCGGGGCCGGTCAGGCCGCGATCGTACACATAAAACAGGATCAAGCCGTGAGGGCTGTGCCGTTTCACAAACGCGTCGTGTTCGCTGAAATCAATTGCGCCTTCGAGCATCCCCGCTTCGTTGAACGTGGCCTTTGGATAAAACAGCGACACAAACACATTCGTACCCAGATCAATCTGGTCCCGCAACGCTTCGTCGGGCTGGTCGCTGAGGGGCGAACGATGCACGTAGCCCCAATGACACAGGCGCAGCGTCTGTTCGTCGGGCAACGCGGGCGTCCACACTTCCACGGTTATGGGCGCTTCCACCTTGCCGCGTTCCAGATCAAGCCCTTGCAGCGACACCGTGCCCCGCCAGAGGCCCGGCGTCAGGCGGCTGGCGTCAATGTCAAAGAACAGCTGCCGTCCGTCCAGCGGCGGGATAAGCAGCACGCGACCCTGATTCATGGCGGGCAGCGCGTCAGCCGCGAAATCCCGGGCTTGCGTCGGCGTCGCCACCACTTCGCGCACCGTGACGATATCCGCCGCCGCCGCTATGTTGTCGCCCTGAGAAAGGTCGTGTACCGCCACCTGCACAGACAGCGGTTGATCAGACAGGTTAAACAGGTTCAATGCGGCATGTTCCCGTTCGCCCTGGAACGCCTCAACGCTAATGGCCGGTGAATCAACGCGTCCTTCCGCCAGTTCGTCAAGGCCGCCAAAGGGGGCCCAGGGATTCGCCGCCGTGACAAGCAGGGCGCTGTCCGTGTCCGGACGTTGAACAACAGCCGCCGCCTTGCGCGCCGCATACGTCATGAGTGTGCGCAGCTCATGGGCGAACTGTTCCGCCGCCGCCGTGTTGCCGGCGGACGCCGTTTCGCGACGGGCGCGCAGCGCGTTTACCCTGTCCGCGATCCACAAGCGCTCTTTCTCGATCCAGGCGTCGGCGCCACTGTCGCGACCCGCATCCTCAAGGGCCGACAGCGACGCGCCCAGGGACGCGAATACGGCGTCGAAAGGCGCGATGTCCCGGTGTTCGCGCACACTGCGCGCGCTGCGACCGTCGGCAACGGCGATACATTCAAAGAGCAACGACACGGGGGCGCGATGTTCAATCCGATAGGGCAATGACACCTGGAATGCGCGTTTGTCGCTGTGGCGGCGTTTTTGGGCGAAGACCTTGCCGTTCTGGTAGACCGTCAGCGTTGCCGTTACCGTCGCGTCCTCGGGGTTGTCTATGGCCACTGTCATCTTGTTCCATCCCATGTGGCCCGCGCCAGTGTCCAGCGCAACAATGCGCATGGCGGCGTCCTCGGGTTTCGGCGCGTCCGGCGCGCGCCCGGAACGCATCGCGTCCGCGCGGTGGGTCGGCCAGTGTATGGCGCCGCCGGGCAGCCCGTCCATCTGAAATGCGGCAATGTAGCCGTCGTGCATGGCGCAGATGATGAACAAGTGACCGTCGCCGTACAGGTCGGCGATTACCGGGCTGGCATTGGCGTTGGACTCCAGCGCTATACGGTCCAGCTCGTTGCCGGTCGGGTCGAAGACGCATAATGTTCTGCCGTAGCCGATGACCACAATTTCCGGGACGCCGTCGCCGGTCAGGTCCGCAATGGCGGGCGCGCGCCGGGCGCGGCCGTCCACGGTATTACCGCCCACTATCGCGCCGTCGGCATTCAATGCGTGGAATGCGCCTGACAAATCCGCCACATAGATTTCCGGGCGTCCGTCGCCGGTGACATCCGCCGTGGCGATGGCGCTGTCCACCGCCGCGCCAAGGGGCGTACGCCATAACAACGCGCCGTCGCGCGTAATCGCCGCGAGGGCCTCGTCCACGCCCACCAATACCTCGAGTGCGCCGTCGCCGGTGAGATCAACCAATACCGGCGCGCCGCCTGTGGCCGCTCCGTCCTTATAGCGCCACAGTTCCCGGCCTTCATGGCTATAACAAATCAACGGGCAGTCCATGCCGCCGATAATTATCTCGGGGACGCCGTCGCCGGTTATATCCGCTACTGCCGGCGCGCCCGCGTAGCCCGTCGCTCCTTCATGCCGCCAGACCACCGCGCCCGAGGCATCGAGGCAAACAAGCGTGCCCCGCGCGTCCGCGGTTACCATTTCCTTGTTGCCGTTGCCCGTAATGTCCGCGGCGACAACACTCATGACGCCCCAATGCACGTTGCCGGGCAGATCATGACGCCATTGCAGCGCGCCGGTGCGCGCGTCCAGACAAAAGAGCGCGCCCGTGTTGGTCAACGCCAGGGCGGACAAGGTCGGCGATGACGCGGTCAGCGCGGCCACTGTAATGGGCGAACTGATAACGTCCGCCTGCTCGAATTGCCACAACAGATTGCCGTCCACATCCAACGCCAACACCTCGCCTTCCATTGTGCCCGCGATAATCTCCTGGCGTCCGTCGCCGGTAATATCCGCCAGCGCGGGCGTCGTGTCAATGTGCAAGCCGGCAAAATGATAGGACCACGCCTGCGTCAACCCCCATCCTGTCCCCGGAACAACCAGCATGGCCAAAACGAGGATAAGCAGGGATTGTTTTCTGGGTTGTACAATTACGTTCATTGCAGCGCTCCTTTCGTCAAGTCCGGTTAACCCGTATATTGCCCCCGATTTCATCGTAAGATTCGCAGGCACAAAAGAAATCTGGTGAAATATCCGGGCTAGTCTCAATGTGGGTGCTGATAGCGGTGAAGCCCGATAAACAGTTACAAATTCTCCAGGAATTGGATTATCTATCACTTTATGGATTCAGGGGAATCCTGCTGGTCGTGAGTTCCACCGGGTACGTCCAGGGACGGACGTTGATTCCATCGGCCTTTTGTAAAATCGGGCGCTTCGATGACGGCGCCGCCATTTGCGACGCTCTTTTCGCTCAGCGGGAAGACGGCGCTCCAGGCGGCTGCGTCGTATACATCCATGTCAAGGGGTTTCCCCTGACGCAGACAGTGGATCAGCCGCAGGTTCTCGAGGTAGTCCATGCCGCCGTGCCCGTAACCGGCCGCCTCGCTCCCGTGAACGCGCCAGAGCTCGGGTTCGTAAGCGTCCCAGTAATTGTCCATAGGTTCCCAGTCATGCCCCGGGCTTACGCCGTCAATATACACCCGGTCGGGATATCCTTCGATGATGCCCTTCGTGCCCTGTATCATGTTAATGCGACTGTAGGGACGTGGTGAATTGCCGTTGTACACCACCGTAATGGTGCGCCCGAGGGCGGTGCGGATGAGTGTTGTATTCACATCGCCCGAGGCAAACTGGAGGTGTTGACGCGGGTCGTCCTCTGGAAACTTGTCGCGTATATATGCGGACATTCCAAGGGACGGGCTGCTCATGGAAACAAGGCTTTCAAAACGGTCGCCGCGATTAATGTCCATATACTGCGCCACCGGGCCGAGGCCGTGGGTGGCGTAAAGGCTGCCGTCCCGTTCGAGCGCATGGGCCTGAAACCACTCGCGGCCGGGATGTTCGCCCGCGAAGATGGCGCGGATATCATGCATGTAGCCGCCCGAGCCGTGAACCAGTGCGCCCAGTACGCCCCGACGAACCATGTTCAGGGTTGTCATTTCAGCGCGACCGTAACAACAGTTCTCCATCATAATGCAGTGCTTCTGGTGCTTTTCGGCGGTTTCAACCAGCTGCCAGCATCCCTCGAGCGTTATGGCGGCGGGTACTTCGGTGGCCGCGTGTTTGCCATTTTCCATGGCCGCCACACACACCGGCACATGCCATTCCCAGGGCGTGGCGGTAAAAACAAGGTCGAGGTCTTCCGAGGCGCACATACGTTTGAAATCGTATTCGCCCCGGGAGTAACCGGTTGGTCGCGGTTGACCGGCTTCTTCAACCAGGTCCTGGGCGCGGGTTGTGTGTTCCTCGACAATGTCGCACACGGCCGTGATCACTGCGCCTTCGATGCGCAACAGGTTGCGCACATGATTTGTGCCCATGCGACCGACGCCAACAAAGCCAATTCGTACGCGCTCGAGCGGCGGCGCGGCGAACAGGGCGTCCGATGCCTGCGTCGTTGTTGCCGTTGCTGTCGCGCCGGGCAGCGCGGCGCGCGCGCCCACACCGGCGGCAACGCTCCACTTCACAAAATCACGGCGACTCAGTGGATCATGACAATTGTTTCGAGGGGAAATGGCCATTATCACTGCTCCTTGAAAACGTTGTTGTACGGCAACTGTTCAGCATAGCGGTGGGTTTCGCCGCGCTTCATCCACCCTGCACACTAAAGCAGGCGGCGCCCGCAACCTAAAAGTAAAGCCGATATTCTTCTCATAAGTCTTATACGTCCCATACAAGACTCTCGTCGCGCGAACTTTTTTGTCTTTCATCATAGAAAGCGGCCAACAGAGCGTTACTCTTGACGTTTACTCGCAGACAATTGCGTTCTGCTGTCTTACGTGAACACCGCGCCGGTGTTCGCGCTGGATACCAGGCGTTGATAGCGTTTCAACCAGCCGTCCAGTTGTCTGTCGGGCGGAGCGGGACGATTCCTGGCCCGTTCCTCCAATTCAGCGTCTGTC
>SLFT01000302.1 GCA_007124105.1 Candidatus Hydrogenedentota bacterium
ATATCAAATTTCAATACGCATAGAACGCTCCTGTCGCGGGACCTACGCATTCCGTACTTGTGTGATAGTGCGAATACCGCAATACGTGACTGAAAAGTGCAGAACCATCCTCACTGTGAAAACACAGCACCTCTCCTGACCACTATTGTCCGGATTTTGAGATTGCGTCGTCCATGCAATAACAGTGGTCGGCATGTATCAACAGTGCTTCCTTATCCACGGCGCAGCCGTTTAGTCCAACGTACTGTAGCAGAACGGAGTGTTCCGCTTCGTTGCACCCACCAGAATCAAAACTCTTGGTTTAAGAAGACGTCATGCCGGACGGTTGCCAAAGAAACTGCGAATAGAAGCGCTGCCGCCGTATCCGTTGTCATTTTATTTAGCGGTACGGTTGTTTTAATTAAGCGCCGCTAGTCTTTCTTTTGTTACTAGTCTTTTTTTTGTAGAGGACGGCAGTTGATGATATGCTAAGGGTGGCGGCGCGCCTTTCGCTTTGTCCTTGCGAGGACGCTCTCCAGAACAGCATAAGGAATAACTGCCATGTCGTATATATTGGCCTTGGACCAGGGGACGACAAGTTCGCGCGCGATTCTTTTTGATCATAATGGACTGGTTGTTGCGGTAGCGCAAAAAGAGTTCGAGCAACTATTCCCGCGTCCGGGCTGGGTCGAGCACCGCCCCGAGGATATCTGGGCATCTCAGGTAAGTGTTGCCGCCGAAGTCATGGGAAAAGCGCAAGTTCCACCGCGCGATATTGCCGCCATCGGCATTACCAACCAGCGCGAGACGACATTGGTCTGGGACCGGAACACCGGCGCGCCGGTGTGCAACGCCATTGTGTGGCAGGACCGACGCACCGCGCCGCTATGCGATACATTACGCGCAGGTGGTCATGAAGCCGTATTTCGCGAAAAGACAGGACTTCTTCTCGACCCTTATTTTTCAGGCACAAAGCTGCATTGGATATTGGAGAATGTACCTGGCGCGCGCGAACGCGCGGAGAGGGGCGAACTTGCATTTGGAACAGTGGACTCGTGGCTGGTGTGGAAATTGACCGGCGGCAAACAGCACATTACCGACGCTACCAATGCTTCGCGCACACTGATGTTTAATCTTGCCTCGGGCGACTGGGACATGGAGTTGCTTGATTTGCTGAAAATCCCCAAAAACATGTTGCCTGAAGTGTGTCCGTCAAGCGCGGTCTACGGAAATACCTCGCCCGATATCTTCGCGGCGCCCGTACCTATCGCCGGTATTGCGGGCGATCAGCAGGCCGCCTTGTTCGGGCAAATGTGTGTGAAGCCCGGCATGGTGAAGAATACCTATGGCACAGGTTGTTTTATGCTGTTGAACACAGGCGATACGCCCGTGGCGTCCCAGAACAGCCTGCTCACCACGGTGGCCTGGAAAATCGGCGATAAGCTGGAATACGCACTGGAGGGCAGTGTGTTCATTGCCGGCGCCGCAGTGCAATGGTTGCGCGACGGCCTTGGATTGATTCAGGCCGCTCCCGATATTGAGAAACTGGCGGCATCGGTAGCCGACAACGGCGGCGTATACTTGGTGCCCGCCTTCGCCGGGCTGGGCGCGCCCCATTGGGACCCCCATGCCCGCGGCATCATCGCCGGGTTGACCCGCGGCGTTACCGCGGGACACATTGCCCTGGCGACGCTCGAGGGCATCGCGTATCAGGTGGCGGATGTACTGGACGCCATGACTGCCGACGCTGGGTTTGAAGCCACGGAACTGCGCGTGGACGGCGGCGCGGCAGTGAACAACCTGCTCATGCAATTTCAGGCCGATATTCTTGACATGCCCATCACCCGTCCACAGGTATTGGAGACTACGGCGTTGGGCGCGGCTTATCTTGCGGGATTGGCCGTCGGCTACTGGGACGACCTGGACGTGATTGCCGCCCAGTGGCAGGAGGCCCGCCGATTTGATCCGGCCATTGAAGCGTCCAGGCGGGAGGCGCTGCGCTCCGGTTGGCACAAGGCGCTCGAGCGCAGTCGCTGTTGGGCGGAGGACTGACCAACGCAGATGACGCCATCTTGGCGAGGTTTTCGTATCGTTGCTGGAATGCATATTGTTTAACGCGAGGCGTATGGTCTTGTTTGGGCGGTGTTGGTGTGTAGAGGCGTTTATGGATGGCAGGTAACATTCCCTTAATCGGGAGGTCGCGTACATTGTTTTTATCGTCATTTTCAGGAGAATCACAATGTCAGAACGAAGAGAGCCGCCCTGGGAAACCATAAGAAGTTATATAGAAGCGGAGGATCGAGAGGCTTTACAGGCCTTTCTCGACAGGTTGCCGCCCAGCGATACCGCCCGCGCTTTTTCGCGCCTTGACGATGAGGAATGTAACCTGGCATTTCGTTTTTTGAGTCCTGAAATTGCCGCAGACGTTATCGAAGAACTTACCGACGCTCAGGGCGCGGACATTCTGGAAGAGTTGTCCGTTCACGAAGCCGCCAGCATTATCGAGGAGATGGAAAGCGACCGACGCGCGGATGTCCTGGGCGAATTGGATGAAGACGACGCGGAAGCGATTCTACGGCAGATGGCGCCGGAAGAAGCGGAAGATGCTCGCGACCTGCTTCGTTATCCAACGGATACCGCCGGCGGCATCATGATCTCTGAATACTTATCCTATCCCCAGAGCAGCACAGTTATCGAAGTGCAGGAAGACCTGCGCAACAAAGCCGACAGCCATTCGGATTACGGCATACAATATGCCTATGTTGAATCCGAACAGGGGAAACTTATCGGAGTATTGCGTCTGCGGGACCTTTTCTTTGCGCCCACCCACGCGTCCATACGCACGATCATGATCATAACCCCAATTTCCGTGTTCACAGATACGCCTTTGGAGGAATTGGATGATTTATTCGAGCGGTATCCCTTCTGGGGGCTTCCGGTAACCGACAAGTCTGGTTTCATGCAGGGAATAGTGCGGCGCGCTGACGTGGTAGAAGCCTGGGGAGAAGTACAGGGCCGCAATCTCCTGCGTTTTGGCGGTATTGTATTTGGCGAGGAACTGCGGAGCATGCCATTGTTCGAACGCAGTTCCAGACGTTTGTCGTGGTTGTTTGTTAATATGGCGCTGAGCATGCTTGCGGCCAGCGTGATACTGGGGCATCAGGAAACGGTAAGCAAACTGTTCGCGCTCGTTTTTTTCATGCCCATTATCTGTAATATGAGCGGGTGCAGCGGCAACCAGTCCGTGGCTGTCAGCATTCGTGAGTTGACGCTTGGCATAATTAAGCCGGAGGACTTTTTTCATGTGTGGCTGAAGGAGATGGCGGTGGGGCTTATCAATGGACTTGTGTTGGGCGGTTGCATGGGCGCTATCGCAATCGTTTTCTGGGAGGAGACGGCCTTTCTCGGGGTTGTTGTCGGCGCCGCATTTACCCTCAATACATTGGTTGCTGTTTCGCTTGGCGGCATTATTCCGCTTATGTTGCGCCACTTCAAGATAGACCCCGCATTGGGTGCGCCTCCCATGTTGACCACCTTGACGGATATGTGTGGTTTCATCTTTGTGCTCGGATTGGCGCGGCTTGCCATCGAAGCGGGGTTAATTTAACATTGTTCCCGCTCGTCGTTAAAGGCCCCTGATTGCAGCCGCGCGGCAATAGCGTTGATTGCGGGCGTCTTTTCGCCGCGACCGATAAACGAAAAGCCATAAGGGCCCTGGTGGTCTGGAAGATCGAAACGCGACGCGCTGGACGGCGTCCAGTCCAGGTATACCGCGCCCGCATCGCTCTTCAAAAACCCTTTTGCGCGATACAACTCCCGATGAAGCGAGTTGATGGCCCGCAACAATTTATCTACATCTACCGGCATTGTTGTGTGGGCTGTTGCCGCCGCGAAATTAGGGTCGGCGCATAAGGCATAATTTCCCGAGGCCTTGGAACAGGACTCCGCGCTGAATAAATCCAATGCGATCTCGCAATAGGCCACGCGCTCGATGACCGCTGTATCATTAATGGAACGCGCCAGTGTCGCGGCGTCGTTGACTTGCGCTGCGGGATGTATATCGCTCTTGTTGATAAGAATAATGTCTGCCGCCGCCAGCTGCGCACGCGTATTGGGAAGTTCATCGAGCAATTGCGCCACATTGCCGGGGTCCACCACGGCAATCACCCGCGTCAATCGGTACAAAGCGTTCAGACCAGTCTCTTGCATCATTTGTGGCGCTACACCGGGGTCGGCGATCCCGCTCGCCTCCACAACAACGCCGTCGCAATGGGGAAGGTCGAGCAGCGAAGGCAACTCCTGAAGCGTGTGGATAAACTGTCCAGACAGACATCGGCAGAATACGCTGCCGCCGGGCAGGCATACCACCTTGTCGTGCTCGCGCTGCAACGCCGCGCCGTCCGCGTCAATTTCTGAAAACTCGTTTACCACAAAGGCAAGTTTTTTGTCGGAGAACTGGCGGATAATGCTCTTGAGCAACGTGGTTTTGCCGCTGCCCAGAAAACCAACCACCAGACACAAGGGGATGCGCGTTGTGTTCATATCGCCTATTTTTCTTTTTGCTGCGCTGAAATTGTTGTTCATCGGTGTTTCGAAGCGCTTCGTGGGACGCAGTCAGACGACGTCCGAGGTGTCGTACAATCCGCTTCGACGATAGACGACGGCATTCTTTTCCACAGGCGAAGCCATTCAGTGCGACGCCTGATGGACCATTTATCGCTGACTTATGGCGTACGATAGCCGAACAGACGGTCATACCGACCGAGAATACGCGGCCCGTCCACGGTGATCATCCACGGCGATTCGCCCGGATAGCGTTCAAACTGGACATGCCCGTCCATATACAGAACATTCATACCCGCGGGCACATGGGTAGAACCCGTAACCTGCGGCGTTAAATGGTCCCATAGTACTGGGATATCGCTTTGCGACATTGCTGTCCCACCGGGATTGTTGATGTCGGTGATCATGAAGCGCTCAACCCCTTCGCGAAGCCTGTACAGTGTATTGCCGCCGCCTACTTGAGTGCCCGCGTTTTCCTCGGACACGGTGAAGTCCTCGTCAGAGGCGGCAGTGTTGGTGAGGATATTCGCATCGGCAAGCTCCATGATCGGCGTACCCAGGTAGTCGTCATCTTCAAAACGACCGCCCACGCCGCTCCCCTCTGTGCCCGCCTTGTCGCCCAGGAAATTTACGGATTCCATTACCGCCCAGCCGGTGTAGTTAAAGGGGGACTTCAACAGTTCTTCTGGCTCGATGATGCCATTATCATTCCCTGTCCGTAGGTTGCTGCCGCGACGAGCGCCCTGATCATAGCGGTCCAACGGCGACGTACCGGCGTGGGAGGGACACCAGACAACCGTCAAGTCCGAAAGATACTCCGGATATACCGATGGACCATCAAAAATCATGGTATCCGAAATGTTCCCATGAACATCACGAATCATCCTTGGCGGAAACTTTTCCCCTCGCGATTCGTTGGCGTACATCTTAAAAACCAGGCCCAGCTGCCGCATATTATTGGCGCAGGACGCGCGCCGCGCCGCTTCTCGTGCGCGACTCAGCGCGGGCAGTAGAATAGCGGCCAATATCCCGATAATAGCAATCACTACCAGTAATTCAATTAATGTGAATCCATATTTATGGCGCAAGATTTTCATGCGTGGCATCCTTTCTATTGAAGGCATTATTGATATGTATATGACAAAATTTGATTCTAACGAATCATCGGTGCAATAAACAAGGGACAGTTCGCCATGAACGCGTTGCGTCCCCCGTAAACCATGAAATGTTCAGTATGTTGTTCACGCTTTAGTGTGCCGAGTTGCGGAAATAGACTTGAGTAAATGTGTCCAGGTCGGCACGCTAAAGCGTGAACAACATACTAAATTTCAGAGCAGAACCAAGCCGTCTGCAAAAGTACTGTCTAACGACAGGTTTCACCACAGACTATTATCTTGGAACCGCGAAAATTAGCCCACATTACGGACTATAGGAAAGGGCATAAAGTTTCTTTAATATGGGCTATATACGTGCTATGGCACTGTCATTTACCGCCGTTTTTCTGATCCGCGCTGATGTTGCGCATGACATTGCCAAAAAGGGTCATCATATCCGCCAGCTTATTCGCTGTCTCTGGATCGGGGAGGGGGATGCGCAGCTGTGGCGCGCCTGTTTTTTCGTCGCGCGCCAGCAACGCGGCGGGGGAGAGCGCCTGGC
>SLFT01000140.1 GCA_007124105.1 Candidatus Hydrogenedentota bacterium
GCATACGGCTTATCGCTTTTGAGTTGGGTCTACGTTTTTTTTCTGACTATATCGCGGGTAATGTATATTTCAATACGCGTTACGACGAACAGAACCTGAATCGCGCGCGGGTACAGTTCAAGCTTGTTGACAGTATCGAGGCGCGCGAAAAACAGATACGCGCTATCCTGGAGCAACTGTGACAACGTCCTTTTCTCGCCGTGGCGGCGAAAGGATTGAGAACATTCAAGCCGCTCCTGTATCATTAGCAAAAAATAAGGACTCCATTTATGATCCCCATACGATTGACGCTGTGTTTTCTACTGTTGACATCAGCGACCCTTGCCGTTGAACCGTTGCCGGAATTGCCGTCGCCGCTTTTTGCCCAACCCGACGACGAACCACTCGCGGCGAATACATTGCGTTCGCTTGTTGAGGAGGACTGGCTGCAAGCCACGCGTCCTGTCATTACCACCGCATCGGACGCTGCCGGCGCCTGCAACGGCGTCAAAAACGGCGCCTACGGTTTTCATGTGGGCCCTCAGGCAAATCCCTGGTGGCAGGTTGACCTGGGCGAGACAACGCGGGTGGGCACAATTGTAGTATACAACCGGTTGGACTACCCGCCCGGCCTGCACAATGCCGATACCCTCCAGATTCTCAGTTCCAGTAACGGCGAGGACTGGACCTTGCGCCATGACAATCAAGGCGCGCATTTTGGCGGCATCCACGGCGCGCCTCCCCTGACGGTTTCCTTTGGCGACGATGGGATACCCGCGCGGTTTATCCGACTTGTTATTCCAAGCGAGGCGCCCATTTTCCTGCATCTTGACGAGGTAGAAGTGTACGCTGTCGGCGATGACGCGACAAACATCGCGCTGCATCAGCCGGCGGATCAAAGCAGTTTGAGCATCTGGTCCACGCCCAAGATTGAGACGCCCAGGATTTATTCTGTTCAATCTTTCATAGACCGCGGGCGGCGTCTGGCGGCCTATCTAGGCCTTCAGGACATTGACTTTTCGCGCGATTTGCGCGCCCTTGACGCTCTTGAAGAGCGTTTCAAGGCGCTGCCCGAAAACGTTTCGGAGGACACGCTGCGCGAATTGTATCTCGAAACGCGATGGATTGTCCGACGCATTGTGTTTAAGAATCCGATCCTTGACTTTGATGAATTGCTTTTCGTGAAACGCTTCACCCAGGAAACCTTCCCTGATATCTGTCTGAACCACATGCCGTGGGTCTCACGACCCGGCGGCGACCTGTGCGTACTGCGCCCTGTTGATGATGAAGAGGGCTTGTTTGCGGCGTTGAAGTATCCCGTGAGCGGTGAAAAACCGGCGGCGACCGCGCGTAACCTGCTGAACGGCGCATTGGGCCCTGGCAATGTACACGGTATGGATTTGTGGTTCGAGGGCGACCGCGTGGTCTTTGGCTATGCCCGTTCCCGAAGCGACGAGCCGCCCGACGGCTGGCTGGACCGCACCCAGAGTTTTCGCCTGCGCCGCGAGGAACAGCCGACCCACTTGTTCGAGTTGCGTTTGGACAATGGACAGGTGCGTCAAATTACGTCTGGGGAATGGAGCGACCTTGATCCCACCTATGCGCCCAGCGGCGACATTGTGTTCACATCAGAGCGGTGCGGCACATCGCTGCAGTGCAACGAATACGATAAGGACGAAACAAGCTGCAACCTCTATGTGACGCGCCCCGACGGCAGCGGTATCCGCCGCCTCAGCGTAAACAAGGACGGCGATTATATGCCGCGCGCCCTTGACAACGGCATGATCGCCTTTACGCGCTGGGAATATCAAGAGCGCGGTTTCGCCTATATCCATTCCATCTGGACAATACGCCCGGACGGCACCAGCGCGGACGCCCTGTTCGGACAACATCTGGAGAATCCCTGGGCGGTTGTGGACGCGCGTTCCATACCCAACAGCGATAAACTGGTAGCGCTGGCGTCCGGGCATCATACGCTTGCGGTTGGTCCGCTTATCATCATTGATCCCGCAATGGGCGTGAACAATCCGGAAGGCATAAGCATCGTAACGCCCACCATTACGTCGCCTCAGGGGGGGATGAGCGGCGCGCCTGTACCCGAGGGCGGCACGGAAGACCACGACGGTTTTTACGCGACCCCCTGGGCGCTTTCGGAAAAATTTTTCCTGGCTTCTTACAGCTATGGCAACGAAATGACCGACCCAACGGGTTACGGCCTTTACCTGGTGGACGTGTACGGGAATAAGGAACTTATTTACCGCGACCCCGATATTTCGTGCTTCATGCCAATTCCTTTGCGTCCACGGCCCATACCGCTCATTTTGCCCGATGTGGTGGATGTGGACGCGAAATACGCCTCCTGTTATGTGAGCGATATCACCTCTGGCGTAGACGGCATTGAGGCTAAGCAGGCGCGTTATCTGCGCGTCTCCGAGCCCGTGCCATGGCCCTACGACAATAAATACGGCGGCCATCGCTATGGCGAAGACCACCGCTATGGCGGACCGGACGCCGACCGGCGCAATCTGACCAACTGGACGCCGGTGCGCATATTGGGCGATGTGCCCGTGAACCCTGACGGCAGCGCGTACTTCAAGGTTCCCGCTGACACAGCGGTCTATTTCCAATTGCTCGACGAGAATCGCATGGAGTTGCGGCGTATGCGTTCCTTCATCAGTTTCCAGCCCGGCGAGGCGCGCGGTTGCGTGGGATGTCATGAGACCAATGAGATTGCCGCGCTGCAAACGCCGCCAACCTGGGCAGGAGAAGCCGCAGAAAAACGCCTGGCGCCGTGGGGCGATCAGCCGGTTAGCTTCCTGCGAGACGTGCAACCGATTCTGGACGCGCATTGCTTGGAATGTCACACTGGATTGTCGCCCGAAGGCGGCCTGGACTTTGCGGGAGGCTTGATAGGCTGGGACGACGAAGTGCCGCATTATGGACACAACAGAGCCTTTGAAACCATCCTCAAGCATAATCTCGTCAGCATATCCCCGGCACGCGAGCATGACGCGGAGGTGACGCCGCCATTGGCCTACGGAGCGCACAAAAGCACGCTGATAAATGCTCTGGGAGATGACAATCATCGGGAAGTTGCCCTTTCCGAGGAGGAGCGTTTGCGGATCGCTATGTGGATAGACGCAAACGCGCCCTACCACGACCAATTTGTCAACAAACGCTCCGGGGAAACGGTATACAACCTCCCGAGAGATAACGAGTTGCGTGAGCAGATCATGCAGGTTCATAGCCAGCGGTGTGTCGCCTGTCACGAACCCGACAGTATTACAAGGCTGGACTGGATTGATTTGCACAAACCGGAGCGGAGCCTATTCCTGACGGCGCCTCTTGCCGTTGCCGCCGGAGGCGGCGGCCAATGCGGCGAAGCTGTCTACACGACTTCGGAAGACCCTGATTATACTGCGCTCGAGACGCTTGTTGGCGACGCTGTAGCGCGCGCCTGGCGTTATCCGCGCCGCGACCTGCGCGCAGTGGACAGCCCTATTCGCCCCATAGCACGAACGCTCGATTAGCACCCAATAACAACGATACAGTTCTAGCGCGCGGGCTTGGCCCACACTCCCAAAGTAACTTCATGCTTCCTGATCCCGACAGGGTTTCTTAATGATATTTCGGAATCCAGGTTGGCACTTTTTGTTAAGTCATCTTCGCATAAGGCCGGACTAAACAGGTGACGCCGCCCCCGATGGACCATATTGACCGTATTGACAGGATTGACGGATGCCGCATCTACATTGACGCGTATCTCTTGATTTCCACGGCATTTAGTCCAACGAACAACAACGCATCGTGATTCGTCACGCTTCATGGTTGGCGCATCGCTCATTTATTTATCTGATATTTGAAATTTGAGATCGTCATTTCCTGTTTTGTTTCCATGATGTCTCTAAAACGCAGCCGCCTGTTGATCACAAGATTGACAGGAAACATTTCTCCTGCTACTATACTCCCTGTCCATACTAAAACTGAGGAGGACAGCTGAATGCTCGATACCGTGCTGCGAAACCCGTGGGTGCGCGCGCTGGGCGCGTCGTTTGCGCTTTTGATGCTCGCGGGCGCTATATATCTGCTGCTGCCTATCCTGGTTTCCCTGTTGCTGTCTTTTCTCGTGGCGTATATATTAACGCCTGTGGTGCATTACGCGGAGAAGCTTCGTATTCCGCGCATGGTCACCATTATGACGTTGCTGGTCATTTTGTTGGTAGTAGCCACGGCACTGCCGCTATATCTGGCCGCCAACATTGTCCAGGAGGCGGAGCGCCTCATCGGCCACGCGCGAGAAGGCATTACCGAGGAGCGCCTGGATATGCTGCTCAATGAATTGCCCTTGCGCGAGTTGGTGCTGTACTTGGGCTGGGCGCCGGAAGATGGCGTGGAATTCAATGAACGGGCAATCATTGTCGAACGCATCGGGGAAGCAGTACGTGAGAACGCGTTGTTGTTTATTCGTAATTACGGCCTGCATGTGGCCGACATGGGACGGCAGGCGGGACGCAGCGCGGCGCAGTTTCTGACGAGTCTGGGCGCGTGGGCTATTTCCATCATTTCATTTTTGATAAATCTTTCGCTCTTTGTTTTTGTGGCGGTTTATCTGCTGCGCGATTACGATAAGCTGATTGAGAGCCTGCGCGAGATGGTGCCGCCCCGCTATCTCCCCTGTTTGAGCGATATTATTCAGAAGATTAATTTACAGCTGCGATCGCTGCTTCGCGGCCAAATTACAGTCTGCGCATCTCTTGCCATTATGTATGGCATTGGCCTCAGCTGGGCGGGCGCGCCCTTTGCCGTTCCTATTGCGTTGTTCGGCGGCGCGGCGGCGATCGTCCCATATATCGGCCCCATGCTTACCATCACCCCCGCCGCGTTGCTTACGCTGTTGTTTTATGGTATTGGCGCCAACTTGTTCTGGGTGTTCCTGGTGTTTCTGGTGGTACAGATTGTGGAAACCTATTTTCTTACGCCGCGCGTACTGGGCTCGAAGATCGGTCTCAACCCTGTCTGGATCATTGTGGCGTTCATGGTGTTCAGCTCCGCATTCGGGATGATTGGCGTTATCCTGGCTGTTCCCAGCGCCGCGGTGCTGAAGGTGCTGGCGGTGGAGGGAACCACCGCTTACAAGCGCTCTGTCCTTTTCACCGGGTCGTCTTCAGCGTCTCCATCCTCGTCGTCATCATCGCTTTCGTCATCGGACTCAGACTCATAACTTTCGTCGTCCTGGTCGGCATCTGCGGCCTCAAGCGTATTGGAAAGCGCGGCATAGGAAGGGGTGCGTCCGGTAATGCGACCGTAAAGCGTATCGGCTATTCCGAAAAGGACGTAAGCGGTCGCAAGGGGAAACAACACCAGCGATATGCTCGTCACAATAGCGTAGTGAATGAGGCCGATGGCGAACGCGTATATGGCCAGTGTCATGAACGCGTGGCGCGGTTTGAGTAAGAAGGCTTTAATCTTGCCTTTGGGATAACGCACGGAACTGACCATCAGCAAGGCAAGAACAACCGAGGTGGGCCCCAACGCAATGTACGCCAGCGGCCCCAACGCGTGCGCGTCAAGCCGCTGTTCAAAATACATGAGAAACAGCACAAAGGTGGCGATAGCGCCGGCGGCTGCGGGCGAGGGCAAGCCGATAAAAGAGTCGCGCATATCCGCGTGATAGGTGTTGAAGCGGGCCAGCCGCAGCGCCGCGCAAATTACATAAATGATGGCCATGTATGAGCCGGTCATGCCCACAATGGACTCGGTTTGCGGCGAAACCGGTAAATGTGACCCTTCGGGCAGATAGGCCATGAACACCAGAACGGCGGGGGCCACGCCGAAAGAGACCAGGTCGCAGAGACTGTCCAGCTCCTTGCCAAAATCGGAAACGCTGCGCGTTAGCCGCGCCACGAATCCATCGAGTATGTCAAAAATCATGGCCAACAGGATACAAGTGGCCGCCCATTGGAATTCGAGGCCGATACTGGCGAATATGCTGGTGACGCCCATATACAGATTCATGGTTGTCATGACGCTCGCCAGCACATTGACTTGTACGAACCGCCGCTTCTTATTGCGCTTCTTTTTTAGTTTGTAGAGTTTCATTGGAATCTTGCCAGTGTGGTTATGCCCGCGCGGGTTTTCTGGCGCAACGAAACCAGCGCTTCGCTTTTGGGCGGCAGGTATAGCTCGACGCGACTGCCAAACTTTATCATGCCGAATTTCTCGCCCTGTTTCAAAGCGACGCCCGGTTGCGCTGGACACACAATATGCCGCGCCACGGCGCCCGAAATCTGCCGGACAGTTACCGGGCCCCATTGCGTGTCAAGCCAGAGCGCATTGGACTCATTTACCCGGCTGGCTTCATCTGTCATGGCGTTCTTATACTTACCCGGCGCGTATCGCACGTCGCGCACTGTGCAATCACAGGGCGCGCGATTGACGTGTACATTGAACACGGACATAAAAACAGCGATGCACAGGCATGGCCCGTCATAGTGTGGGGTATCCTCAAGATGTTCGATTGCCGCCACCACGCCGTCGGCGGGCGCCAGCGCTGCCCCCGGCGTCGGGTGGATATCCCGATGGAAATCACGGAAGAAGAGCAACGTACAACAGGCGAACAGCAACAGGGGCAGGCCTATCCAGCCGTAGCCGAAAGGCCACAACGCCACGCCGGCAATGAATGCAACAGCGAACCATGGCAGATAATGGCGTCTGCCTTCGCGCCAACCACTGAATGGTTTTTCCATGAGAATCCTTTATTGGAAGATTATCTGTCCTGTCATCAACACAAGAAGTGATGGTATGTTGTTCACGCTTTAGCGTGCTGGGATTAGCCGCTGAACTTGTAGCGTACATGTTGCCCCGGCACGCTAAAGCGTGAACAACATACCTGGGATTGCTCTGGGTTGCTAAAGTGACGGCCCGAAACATGTCGCCGCGCATATTATAGCAGTCCGCGCTCTTTCAAACTGACATAACGGTCGTCTCCAAGTATAACATGGTCAAGCAGGCGTATCCCCAGCACGGTTGCGGCTTCGCCCAGTTTCCTGGTGATCGCAACATCGGCGCTGCTGGGCTCCGGGTCGCCGCTGGGATGATTGTGCGCCAGGATGATGGCGTGCGCGCTCTCGCGCAACGCTTGCCGAAATACGTCCCGTGGCTGAATGTTCACCCAGTCCATGCCGCCCTTGCTTATCTCTTCCACACGCAGCACGTCGTTGCGCGTGGAGAGGTGCAGGCATAAAAAGGATTCCGTTTCATACAAGTGTATGTGCGGCCTGATGATTTCCACCGCATCCACTGCGCCGGTAACGCGTTTGAGGGTTTGCCTTTTGTGGTTTGTCATGCGCTTGCCCAGTTCGAGAGCCGCCTTGATCTCGATGGCTTTCACGCGTCCCACGCCTTTTACTTGCTGCAATTCGTTCAGACTGGCCTGGGCGAGCCGCCGCAAATCGTTGAAATGGCCCAACACGCGCTCAGCCAGGGCCACGGCGTTTGCGTCGCGCGTCCCTGTGCGGAAAAGTATGGCCAGCAACTCAGCGTCACGCAGCGCTTCGGCGCCTACTTGCGCCAGGCGTTCGCGCGGTCGTTCCTGTTCAGGGGTGTGGCGCATACCTGCTTTATGGCGGGGATTCCCCTCCATGCTGCATTCCTTATAACTCGTTGCGCGCGAACTCCACGGCATTATGAAACACGCGCAGTCCGGCGCCTTCCGCGGGCAGCGATGCTCGCGTCCAGGCGGGGTGATTCGTCCGTTCCTGATACCCTTCCGGGTGCGGCATAAGCCCGAAGATGCGGCCAGAGGGATCGCAGATGCCGGCAATGTCGTCTACAGCGCCGTTGGGATTAAATGGAAAGACTCCGTTCGCGGGCGCGCCGTCGTCGCGCACATAGCGCAGCGCTACCTGGCCGTTCTCCCGAAGGCGCTGTAATATGGCGTCGTCCCCGGGAATAAACTTGCCTTCACCGTGGCGTATGGGCAACGCTATCTGCTCGATATCTTTCAGCCACACGCAGCGATTGCCGGCTGGCGCCTGCAAGTGTACCCAGCGGTTTTCAAAGCGACTTGTGTCGTTCCACGTAAGCGTCGCTTCCTGTTTCAGCGCTCCATCACAATAAGGGAGCAGCCCCATTTTGACCATTACCTGAAAACCGTTGCATATCCCAATAACCAGCTTTCCGTCAGATACAAAGCGTTCGAGCGGCGCGCCCAGTTTGTGGCGTAACCGGTTGGCGAGCACTTTCCCCGAGGCGATATGGTCGCCAAAGGAAAAGCCGCCGGGTATGGCAAGGATATGGGCGCGGTCCAACTGGTCCAGTTGGGCAAGTAAATCGTTCAAATGAATGCGGACGGTTTCCGCGCCCGCGCGCGCGAGGGCGCGCTGCGTCTCGTTATCGCAGTTAATGCCGAATCCGGTTAATACAAGCGCATTTACAGTCATCGTCGGCAAATCCTTATTTGCTGTTTCTCTACCAGTCCAGCGGCCGTTTCCAGGCCGTCCGCAAGGCGTCAAGGTCAGCTTCAACTTTGCGGCCGTCCGCGCACAGGATGCGCAACATCGGCTCGGCAGATGTTTCACCAATTCGATAGCAGGGGCTGCCGTCCATGACCGCCTCGAAAGCATCCGTATTTTCCGGGGCGACGGTTGCCACAAAACGACTTTGCGATTCGCTGAACAGGGCGATTACGCCGTTGTCCATAGTAAGCGGGGACAGGGTCACGGACATGCCGACGTCTCCGGCAAAGGCCGACTCAGCAAGCGCAACGCCCAGGCCGCCGTCCGAACAGTCATGACAGGATGCGACCAATCCCCGCGCGATAACCGCGCTGAGCCGTTCGTACAAGGCGCGCGCGGAAAGCGGGTATACCTGCGGGACGTTAACGCCCACCTGGTTGCGCAGCGCCAGATATTCGCTGCCCCCCATTTCATCGCGCGTTTCGCCCAGAACATAAACGACATGTCCCGCCGCTTTCACATCCATGGACACCACACAGTCCACATTCTCCAGAATCCCCGCGGCCGTAAATAAGATTGTCGGGGGAATACTAATTTTTGTGTCGCCAATACGATAATCATTCTTCATGCTGTCCTTGCCGCTGATAAGTGGAATGTCGTAAGCAAGGCATACATCGTACAAGGCTTCGCAGGCTTGCACCAGTTGGGCCAGTTTGTGCCGGCCATCGGGCGTTGAGGGGCTCTGCACCGGGTCGGGCCAACAGAAATTGTCTAGTCCCGCAATTGTCCCCAGTGTGACCCCGACCGCTGCCAGGTTGCGCACCGCTTCGTCCACAGCGCAAGCTGTCATCTGATACGCGTCGAGGTCCGCGTACTTCGGGCAAATACCGCATGAGACGGCCAGCCCCCGCTTACTGCCAGGGACAGGCGCGATGACGCCCGCGTCTCCCGGTCCGTCCTGTCGCGCGCCCTGGAACTGCTTCAATACACTCTGACCGAGCACCTCATGGTCGTACATGCGCACAAAGCTTTCCTTGCTGCACACGTTTAACGCGCCAAGGACTTGCAACAAATCGCCTGTCAAGTCAGATTCATCGCCCGGCAGCAACAGTTCGCTCGCTGGCTCGGGTGTGTCAAGCCGCGCTTCGAGATGCATGCGCGGCAGGCCCTCATGGAGGAATTCCATGTCCAGAGAACAAATGAGTGCGCCGTCATAATAACAGTCAAGCGTTCCGCTGTTATTGTATTCGCCCAGCACCGTCGCTTCCACTTCACGCCGTCGCGCCAGCTCGAGAAACGTATTCAGGTGTTCCGGTGGAACGGCCAAGGTCATGCGCTCCTGCGCCTCCGACAGGAAGATTTCCCATGGCGCCAGTCCGGCATACTTCAGCGGCGCCTTGTCCAGATGAATCTCGGCGCCGCCCGGCGCACAAGCCATCTCGCCCACACTTGACGAAAGGCCGCCCGCGCCGCAGTCCGTGATACAGCTGAACAAGCCCGCATCACGCGCTTCAAGAAGGAAGTCGGCCATCTTTTTCTGTGTGATCGGGTCGCCAATCTGCACCGCTGTGGCGGGCGACCCTTCGTGCAGCGCTTCGGACGAGAATGTGGCGCCGTGAATCCCGTCCTTGCCGATACGGCCGCCGGTCATCACGATATGATCGCCAGGCTGCGCCGCTTTTTCGTGGGCGGGGCGTCCGCCCACCACGGCGGGACTGATGCCGCCGGTGCCGCAGAACACCAGGGGCTTGCCCAGGAAACGTTCATGGAATACAATGGCGCCGTTGATGTCGGGGATGCCGCTCTGATTGCCGCCGTCGCGTACGCCGCTGTGGACGCCGCGCAGCACCCGCCGCGGATGAAGCAAACGCGGCGGAATTTCGCCGTTGTAATAAGGCGAGGCGAAACAGAACACATCGGTATTGAAGATACACTGGAACCCAAGCCCGGCGCCGAGCACATCGCGGTTTACCCCCACAATGCCGGTCATGGCGCCGCCGTAAGGATCGAGCGCTGACGGGCTGTTATGCGTTTCCGCTTTCAACGCGAACAGATGTTCGTCGTCAAAACGGATAATGCCCGCGTTGTCGCCGAACACGCTTACCAGCCAGGGCACGCGTTCGGAAACGGCATCGGTGACGCCCTTGATGTACGTTTTGAACAATCCGTCAATGGTCCGCGTTTCGCCGTCCTTGTCGGTATATGTGATGACGGCATTGAAGATTTTATGCTTGCAATGTTCCGACCATGTCTGGGCCAGAATCTCGAGTTCAATGTCGGTAGGCGCGGCGGGCAACCCCAGTTGTTTTCGGCGCGCGCGGGTGTCGGAACGCGCGTAATGCTCCTTGATAGCGCGCATTTCCGAGAGGTCAAGCGCCAACATTCGATCACGGCTTAATGCCATGAGACCCGTGTCGTTAAGGTCGAGCGACACATCCTGTACGGCGATGTCGCTTTGCTGGGAAACCACCGGCAGGGCGAGCAGCGGTTTCCCGTCCAGTTCCGCCATGTCCGCCGCCGTTTTGACCACGTATTGTTCGATGAGTTCGTTGGCCAACAGTTCAGCGGCGATACGATCGGCCACCGACTTGTCCACGCCCTTGAGCGCATAGAGCGTGCTCTTGTACACCCCTTCGCCCGGCGCCAGCGCGCGTCCCAACGTATCCTGGACGCCGTGAAGCGAGGTGCGGCCCACATTGTCGGTTACGCCCGGCAGGAACCCGACCTCTATCACGCAGTCATAGTCGCACGCCAGGGATTGATTAGTCGCGGAAATCTGGATGATGGGATCGGTAAAGAGCTCACAACGAACCCGCTCCACTTCTTCCGGCGTCAACGCGGCGTCCAGCGTGAACACGTCTATAACGCGCGCGCCTTCGACCGCAATGTTCAGGTCTTCGCGCGTACGAGCGCACAAGGCCTCGCCGGCGGCATCCGGCAGGGCGGGTTTTATGGCTACCTCAACTCGATGAATCGGCATAGTTCAAACTTCCTGTATACTGTACTTTGCCGTCGCCGGCGGTGATGCGTCCTATAAACGTGTAGGATTGCCCGGCCAGTTCCATGGTTTCCTGAAGGCGCTTGGCCTGTGTCTCGGGAATAATAAATAAGAAGCCCTGTCCCATATTAAACGTGCGCAACATTTCGGACTCGGCCACATTGCCCTGCTCCTGTAAAAAACGGAACAGCGGCGGAACAGTCCAGGTGTTCAGGTCTATTGCCGCAGCAAGGCCCTCAGGCAGTATGCGCGGTAGATTATCGGTAATGCCGCCGCCCGTAATATGCGCCATGCCGCGCACCTCCACCATGCACATTACCAGCTGCATGAGCTTGGCGTAGCTGATATGCGGCTCCATAAGCGCCTCGGCAACCGTGCGTCCCACCCCGGGCATTGGGTCGTTTACATCAAGTCCGGCCACCTCGAAACAGATTTTACGGGCAAGGCTGTAGCCGTTGGTGTGCAGCCCCGTGCTTGGCAGGCCAATGATGATATCGCCCTCCTGGATGGCGGAACCGTCTATGATGCGCGCGCGATCAACAATCCCCACAATCGTTCCGGCAAGATCATACTCGCCAAGTTGATACATATCCGGCATTTCGGCTGTTTCACCGCCTATTAAGGCGCATCCAGCGTAGCGGCATCCCGCCGACAGGCCGCGCACCACTTCCACAGCAACGGCGGGTTCGAGCTTGCCAACGGCGAAGTAATCGAGAAAGAACAAGGGGCGCGCGCCCTGCACCAGGATATCATTGACGCAATGAGAGACCAGATCAATGCCGACCGTGTCGTGTTTACCGGTCATGAACGCCAGCTTTAATTTTGTGCCCACGCCGTCTACGCTCGACACCAGCACAGGTTCTGCGTACTGCTGCAAGTCCAACTGGAACATGGCGCCGAATGTGCCTATATCGCACAAGACCTGATCGGTATAGGTGCGTTTTACAAGTTCTTTAATAGTGGATAACGCTTCATTCGCGGCATCAATATTGACGCCTGAATCACTGTATTTCAAAGAGACGCGCTCGTTTGTCATTGCCGTTCCTCATCAAATAAGGGTGGGAGTTGAAAGTCCAAAGACAAAGTATACCTTGTCATGAGCCCGTCATGCCAATTGCGTGAATTACTGTAGCGGGGGCCGGAAACCGGGAGATTGCTATGGAGTGCGCAAGTCATACTTGCGCTTTTGCTTTCTCGAACACGGCCTCTTTCACCGAAAATAAAAGAATCTCAACGTTGTTAGCCCACCATCTGCGTTAGCATCCGCTGACACGAAGGAAGAGGGGCAAAAATTTTGCGGTGTTGCGCCCTATCATATAGGATAAGGGCAATATGTTTCTCGGGGTGTTTATCCGGATATCGATCAGGTGTTTTGCGCAGGCCAAAGGCTAGCGGCGCGTTGGAAACAGACAAGCAATGCGCCTGCGTTGGAACCGCACACATGGAGAATTCAATGAGACCTTTACGTACGCTATATGCGTCTGGAAAACCAATAATCAGTTTTGAGTTGTTTCCGCCGAAGACGGAAAAGGGCATGGAAAACCTGTTCGAGCACCTGAAGGAACTGGTGAATTGTCGTCCCGCTTATATCACGTGTACATACGGCGCGGGCGGCAGTACACGGGATCGCACCCTGCGTGTGCTCGAAGAAGTTCGCAAGCGTTATCCCCTTATCCCGCTGGCGTCCCATCTCGCCTGTATCGGCAACAGCCGCGATGAACTACGCGACTTTATTCGAAGCGCCATCGCCATTGGCGTCAGTTCCATTGTGGCGCTGCGCGGCGACACCCCCCAGGGGCAGGAAACTTTTGAACCCGCGCCCGACGGGTTGCGCTACGCCAATGAACTGGTGGCGCTGATACGCGACGAGTTTCCTGAACTTGGCGTTATCGTGGGGGGGTATCCCGAAACCCATCCCGAGGCGCCCTCCAGCGCCGTTGATCTTGAGAACCTCAAGCGGAAAGTGGACGCGGGCGCGGATGTGGTAATTACGCAAATGTTTTTTGAAAATGCCGACTATTTCAGGTTCCGCGAACGCTGCGAAAACATGGGCATTGCCGTACCCATTGTCCCGGGGTTGTTGCCCGTCACCAACCTCGCTCAGATTCGACGCATCACCGCGCTGGGCGGCGCGCATCTCACGCCCAAACTGGTGCGTCGGCTCGAAGTGCATGGCGACGACCCGGAGGGGCAATACGCCGTCGGCGTCTATCACGCTGCAAAACAGGCCGAGGAACTCATCGCGCAAGGCGCGCCCGGCATCCATTTTTATGTGCTCAACAAATCACGCGCCGCCGCGCTCATCTGTCGCGCCCTCGCCTTGTTTACACCAGTGGAATAGGAAGGGAACTTCTCGAACGAATGTCGGTAAAGCAAGAGGAAAACGCAGGCTTATTCTCTTGCCGCATCATCTGTTGCGTCTTCGGTCTCTTCCATGGCTTCGCTCTGGCGGCTGAGTTCTCGAAGTTCGATGCGCTCGAATGACAAACAAATTACGCCGATAATCACTACGGGCAACAGATTGAAAAGATGGCCAATAATGGCGATGGCCCGGGCGGCGTTCATGTTTACTTCCGGGTTCGCCAGGATAAGTCCGCCCACAATACCGGCATGGAACGGGCCTATGAATCCGGGCGGCCCCGGGATGCTTATGAACACAGAGAGAAGCGACAGTATCACAAAGGGTGTGTACCAGGGTACGTCCAGGGCAAATGCCTTGTAAGCGCAGACCTGCACCAGCGCGAAGGTGCCCCAGAGCAGGAGCGATACGGCGGTGGCCTTGGCCAAATCCATATAAGAGGTCAATACATGCATTCCTTCGGTGAAATGTTCGAAGAGATTGCGCGTGAACAGGGCGAGTCGTTGCGAGATGCGTCCCAATATGGCGTCCGATATCTTGAGAATAAGTTCCCGTTGGGCCAGTAATAAGATCATGGCCGCCACTATGGTTACGAGCGCGGCGGTTACGCTGAACACCGCGCCGCGAATCATGCCCCCAGAGATGGGCCCTGCGTAAAGACTGCGTAAATCCTCGGGCAGGTAAACGTCCCGGGTTGGCCGGAATACAATCAGGGTGATAAGGAAAACAACAAATAGACCGAACAGGTCGGTAACGCGGTCCACAGCGACAAAGGCCATGGTTTTGCCAAAGGGTATGTTTCTGCTGCGAGTGAGCGTCAGCGCGCGGATCACTTCGCCCGCGCGGGCGGGCAGCACGAAATTGGCCAAAAAACCTATTTGCGTGGCGGTAAATAAGCGCCAGAAAGGCACGGGAACAACAGGGTTCACAATGTAGCTCCAGCGCCAGACGCGTATGAAAAAACTCGAGATCACGATAAGCAAGGCCAGCACAAGCCAGCCAAGCTTGGCCGCGCGCAGTATTTGCCAGACCTCGGCCCAGTCTGTGTCTTTGAACAGGTACCAAAGCAACACAATGCCGATGACCATGCCTGCAACGATTTGTATTTTCTTCTTCATGTCTCTTTCACGCGCTTTCGGTGTTGCTGCTACTCACGGGGCAACTCGACAGCGGTTCGGTCACGCAACAAAATATTCCTTATCCAAAGAACGGTATTGGATGGCTTCGCCCACATGGTGCGCCTGGATGTGTTCACTTCCCGTAAGATCGGCGAGGGTTCGCGCAACGCGCAATACTTTATCATGCGCGCGGGCGCTGAATCCCATATCCACGACCGCGACCTCAAGCATTTCACGCGCTTCGCTGTCCAGTACGCAATGCTTTCGCATCAGCGCGGTATCCAGATACGCATTCCAGCTGTGCTTCCCCTTTACGCGCGCCCGTTGTCTGTTGCGCGCTTCCTGTACCTGCGCGCGCACATCTTCGCTGGAGGGACCGCCGTTGTCGGCGCTGTGCAGCTCATCGAAGCGGAGCGCCGGTACGTCAACATGAATGTCTATGCGGTCGAGTAAGGGACCGGAGACACGCGCCATGTACCGGTGAATGTCGCCTGGGCTGCACCGGCATTTCTTCTGCGGATGGGTGCGACATCCGCAGGGGCAGGGGTTCATGGCTACCACGAGCATAAACCTGCTCGGAAATGTAATGGAATAATTAGCGCGGCGTATATGCACCATGCCCTCTTCCAGGGGCTGGCGCAGCACCTCGAGCGCGGGTCGGTTGAATTCGGGCAGCTCGTCCAGAAACAACACGCCGTTGTGCGCCAGACTGACTTCTCCGGGAACGGGCAGGTTCGCGCCGCCTCCGGTAATGGACACGGTAGTCGAGGTGTGGTGTGGACTGCGGAAAGGACGATGGAGGATAAGCGATTTGCGGATGCCCGCGTTGGGCGCCACGCTATAGACGCGTGTGGTTTCCAACGCTTCCTCGAAGGTGAGTTCGGGCAATATGCCCGGCAACCGCGACGCGAGCATGGTCTTGCCCGTGCCTGGCGGCCCGATCATCAGGATGTTGTGCGCGCCGGCGGCGGCAACGGTCAGCGCCCGTTTCACATGGGCCTGGCCTTTCACGTCCCGGAGGTCGGGAATGGTGGTGCGCGCTTCTTCGGCAACACGGGAAATGTCCGTGCGGTATGGTTCAATATCGCAGGCGCCCTGAAAAAAGCCCTGCGCGTTGTGCAAGTCGTGTACGGGAATGACGTCCACCCCCTTTACCACGCCGGCTTCTTCCGCGTTTTCTCGGGGCAGTACAATGCCGCGCAGTCCCATCTCTCGCGCGGCGAGGGTCATGGGCAACGCACCGGTAATGGAACGCACCGAGCCGTCCAGGGCCAGCTCGCCGGCCACCAGGTATTCCGTAATGCGACTGCCGTTCAGTTGATTACTGGCGGCGAGCACGCCCAGGGCAATCGGCAGGTCCAGCGCCCCGCCCTGTTTGCGCATGTCTGCGGGCGCGAGATTCACGATGGTGTTGCCCGAGGGGAATCGAAACCCGGAGTTGCGAATAGCGGAGTGAACGCGCTCCTCGCTTTCCTTTACCGCGGCGTCCGGCAGGCCCACCATACGGACGCGAAACATGCCTGGACGCGCGTCCACTTCAACCGCCACTGCGAAGGCTTCTATGCCGATTACGGCGCTGGATTGTATTCGCGCCAACATTACATAGGTATTCCTTGTTTTTCCGGCCCAACAGACGCGTCCCCATATTGTAGAACAATGAGCCGTTGTGCGTAATTACCTCTCACGAAAAGGGTATCATACCGATGACGGCAATGCAGAATCGAATCGTATAGAAATATCTGGGTTAGCGGGCAACAAAATTACGATTGACTGCTTTCGCATGAAAACGATAGAATGAACCTGTGATCGCTACTGAAATGAATAAGATTTTTCAGTTGCCGCGTTAACTGAAAAACTTCGTTGGACTAAACAGGCGGCGCGAACCGATAGCCGTATTGAACCCATCGCATGCGGCCTGAGACAATGGCACGACGACACGTCTAGCGCCATAATTGAGATTGCTCGCCGGGAAGGACAAACAATACAGGCCGCATAATTCTCCCTGATTCAGGGACAATTTACTCGGTTATGTTTGCACACCAGACATGGCGCGTGACTTATGGGAAACCGGTTGCGTGTACAGCCTGATGGCAATTTATGCGGGTTCGCGATTTCTCTGTACAGCCTTTTTTCTGGTGGCCATCCGTACCGCGCTTCCCAAAAGGTTGATTTAACGAACGGAATTCGTTACTCTAACTGCAAGCGCGCATGGAAGGGCTGTGCGCGTCTGGTCATTTGTTAATGAAGGTCATGCCTGCGCGCGCTGCGCGTTGGCGAACAACAAACAATGTAACCTCTCGGAGGGATCTAGCATGGCTAAAAAGACTGTGAATGTCGCCATTATCGGCGCCAACTTCATGGGCAAGGCGCACAGCAACGCCTGGCGCAAAGTGGACATGTTCTTCGATCTGCCGGTTAAACCGGTGATGAAGGTCATGTGCGGCAAGTTCAAGGAAGAGTTGGAAGTGGCCGAACGTTACGGCTGGCAGGAAACGTCACTGGACTGGAAGGAAGTAGTCAACCGCCCGGATATTGACGTAATTGACATCTGTACGCCAAACTTCCTGCATCCACAGATGGCCATTGAGGCGGCCAAGGCGGGCAAGCACATTGTCTGTGAAAAGCCGTTGGCGAACACACTGAAGGAAGCCAAGGCCATGCAGGCCGCGGCCAAGAAAGCGGGCATCAAGAATATGTGTGGGTTCTCGTATCGGTTTGCGCCCGCCGTGCAGACCATGAAAAACATGATCAGCAAAGGGCAGCTCGGCGAGATTTTCCATTTCCGCGCCGCCTATCAGCAGGACTGGATTGTTGATCCCGATTTTCCGATGGTATGGCGTTTGCAGAAGAAGCACACCGGTTCGGGCGCGCTCGGCGACATTGGCGCGCATATTACCGATCTGTGCCATTTCCTGGTGGGGCCCGTGGGCGAAGTAACCAGCGCGCTCGAGACGTTTATCAAGAAACGCGTGATCACTGATTCCGATGTGGGCGCCTGGGACGCCAAGGGCAACAAGAAGGGCAAAAAGAAGTACGGCGTTGTGGACGTGGATGACGCGGCAATTTTCATCGGGCGCATCAAAGGGGCGAATACGCTGGCTTCCTTCGAAGCGACCCGCTTCGCGCCGGGCAGACGCAACTACAATTGCATTGAGATTTACGGCAGCAAGGGCTCGTTGATATGGAACCAGGAGGACATGAACGAGTTCCAGTATTTCAATCGCAGCGACCCCGCCACCGAACAGGGCTTCCGTAAGGTGCTGGCCTGCGACATCGGCCATCCGTATGTACACGCCTGGTGGCCGCCTGGACACGTAATCGGATACGAACATTTATTTGTCCATGAGATTTATGAGTTCCTTAACGCGCTCAATAAAAAGAAGGTCAACTATCCTACTTTCGACGACGCCGTCAATTGCCAGTCGGTACTCGAAGCGGTTGAAAAAGCCGCCCGTACCCGCAAGTGGGAAAAGGTCTGACATCGGTTTTTTGGGATACAGAAACAATCTGAAAAATTACAAGGAGAAGAGACAATGAAACTTGGACTACTGACAGTGATGTTCAGCGACAAACCGCTGAAGGATGTGCTTGAAATGATTCGTCCGCTCGGGCTCGAGACCGTGGAACTGGGTACGGGCAACTATCCCGGCGGCGCCCACTGTCCAGCAAAGGAAATGCTGGAATCAAAACCGAAGCGCGAAGAACTGATGGCCATGCTCAAGGGCGAAGGCCTCGAGATCAGCGCGCTCAGCTGTCATGGCAACCCCATCCATCCCGATGAAGCCTTCGCGAAAGAGAACCATCAGGTAGTGGAAGACACCATCAAACTGGCCAACCTGCTCGGCGTCGGCGTCGTCAATGGCTTCTCCGGTTGCCCGGGGTCGTGCCCTGAGGACAAGAAACCCAATTGGGTGACCTGCGCATGGCCGCCTGATTACCTTGACATCCTCGAGTGGCAGTGGAACGAGAAGGTAATTCCCTATTGGACGAAAATGAACGCCACGCTGAAAGACAACGGCCTGAAGTTTGCCTTCGAGATTCATCCGGGTTTTGTGGTGTACAACACGGAAACCATGCTGAAGCTGCGCAATACCTGTGGCGACGCATTAGGCGTAAACTTTGATCCGAGTCACCTGTTCTGGCAGGGCATGGACCCGCTTGAATGCGTGAAAGCGCTGGGCGACGCCATCTATCACGTGCATGCCAAGGATTCGATTGTTCACGAGATCAATGCGGGCGTCAACGGCGTGAACGACGCCAAACCGTACGACCAGGAACTCAAGCGTTCCTGGATTTTCCGCACCTGCGGTTACGGTCACGACCTGAAGTGGTGGAACGATTTCTTCTCGACCCTGCGACTGGTGGGTTATGACGGTCCCATCAGTATCGAGCACGAGGACAGCCTCATGTCGAACTGGGAGGGCTTGACCAAAGCCGTTTCCTTCCTGAAGCAGAGCATCATCGTCGAGCAACCCACGGCAATGACCTGGGCATAACTACCGCTGAAAACAGTACTGGATACAACACGGTCGGGCTGCGCGCAAGCTCGGCCGTGTTTTTACTTTACGCAACCGTTGCCGCGTTGTCCTGGTCTTACTGTGGTCAGAAATAGGCTTTGTTGTACCCGAGCCGGCATCAGTCCGTGTTGTTGATGCGTCGTATGGGTTGATAAAACATTGCGGAGATATGAACACAACGTGCGAGACCGTCGCTCTTACCAGTCTGGCATAGTTATCAGGCGCTTATGAGAACCTATATCCTTGCCATACCTCTTGTCGCTGCCGCAATCACGCTGGGCTATATCATCCTGCGTGAGATGACACGCGTCTGGCTTGATCATCGCGTGAAGATGGCGTTGCTGGAACGACTCGAGCACAAGCCCGACCTGTTGTATTCCTTTCAGGAGGTGCAGGAACTGCTGGA